>JAMHKW010000034.1:0-13464 GCA_028439805.1 Candidatus Nitrosopumilus sp.
ATGTTCAGGAATTTGCATAGTAGTAATAAAATGACCATTTTCATCTGTCACAAAACTACCAATTTTTTTTGTGTCAATATAAAAACCAAATTCTTGAGATGCACCAAATTTATCTCCTGTAACCCTGATTGATGAACCAATGTTTGGGCTCTCTGGTATTATTCTAAAAACTGACTCTGTAACTATTCCTGCACCTGTATTTATTGGAGTTTGTTCTTGAGTGGGTTTTGTGTTTTGAATTACTTTGGGTAATTCTTCTGATAACACTTTTCCGATATCGATTTGATTATCTTCTTTATCTAATGCCTTCCAATTTATTCCAGGGTTTGCTTTATCTGATTTAACCCCAAACTTTACAGATTCACCTGGTTTGATTGTTTCAGATGATGTAAAAATTATAACTCCTTGTGGGTTTTTTTCACCAACCCATCCTTTTTCTGTTTTAAAAGATTTAAAACTGAAATCACTTCCAAGCCAAATCCTAAAAGTATCGACATCCTTATTTGCATTATTTGTAAATTCTATAATTGTTGTTTCTTCAAATGCAAAACTTTTCACATTAATTTCTTCTGCATAAACACTTGATGGAATTATGATAATCACTATTGAAAATAATAATACAGTTGAAAGGAAAATTCCTCTAATCGAGGATTTATTCATATAATTCACGTTGACCATCTCTCACTTAAACCTTGAAGATATTTCTCTACCATTCTATTTTTTAATTCAGTATTTTTCATGAGAAACCTTCTTAAACCTTAAGCCTTGGCCTTTTGAAATTTGTTAAGGTCTGGTTTTCTAACTACATTTTGATATTGTCTTATTCGTTCAGCAATTAGTCTGTATAATGATCTGAATTGGTCTTTTGTTTTATCTGAGAGAAAACTAGTTTCTTCAAGAGTAATTTTTTCACATATGTACCTGGTAATTTCTTCATTGTTGAATTTCCCCCAATCATCTTCTCTGTGTTCTTGCCATATCTTTCCTAATTTATCTAAAATTCCTTTATTTTCTTTAGAAGTCACATCTTGAGGTGTGAGATTTGAAAACCCTTCTTGCCTCAATTTTATTTCATAAGTCTGATTTACTACGTGCAAATAATCTTCAAGAACTATATAATCCTCTATTGATTCTAGCTTTTTTCCTTCCATTTCAAAGAATATGGTCTGAACTGATGAGAATTCGTTTGAGACTAATTGTGCAGAAATTTGTTTAGATTCTTCAGAATTATCTAATAAAATGAATGTCTTGTAACCGTGATTTCTATAAAATATTGCTAAAGGTAAAACTGAATTTTTATTGTATGCAGCTATCACATTAAGCGGATTCATTGATATGTTTGGGTCCTGCAAAAATTTATCAAAAGCATTTAGATACATTGCATCTGACATTGTTTCTACAATGATTATTGGTCTGGAGTTTGTTCCTATCTCTCTATCTACAATGGATTCAACTTGACCTCTAGATAATCCATACAAAATAGGTGTTAATGTTTTATCATCTGCATTCCAGTAATCATAAAAGATTCTACTGAGGTGTTTTCTTTTATCTAACTCTACAACAAGTAAGTTACCTGGAGTGTAATCAAAGATCATAAATGGTGAATGTGTTGCATATAATACTTGATTAGATCCAGCTAAATTTTTTAATAAATCTGAAATTCCCATTTGTTGTGTGGGATGAAGATTTCTTGCAGGTTCATCTAAAAGTAATATTGCTTCTTTTAATTCTGCTCTTTGTGTTTCAGCTGCAAAGTTTACAATAAAAGAAAATGTCCACTTGAAACCTTCTGCTCTCCTATTTAACAATCCTGTATTTGTAATAGTTCCATCTTTGTGAACATCTGAGATTACAACACTCATGATGTTTCCTGGATTATATCTCAAATCTACATGGATGGGGTCTCCTTTCCATGCTGGATTCAATTTACGAGTTAATCTGTTACTTGCAGCATTAAGGAGTTTGATACATTTTGAAGGACTCTCTTTTACCTCATCTAATTCTTTCATGTCTAACTCTGCTAAATAGAAAAGATTTCTTACTGTCTCTGCCTTGTCGAATTCTTCAACATATTCAATTGAATTCATTCTTTCCCCTTTCTCTTCTTTAAGATACTCATTTAGATTGATATTTCCATAGATTTTTTTGTAATCCGAAAAGTAAACAAATCTTGGATGTAATTCAGATGCAATAAAATTCAACAAGGCTGTTTTTTCACTTTCACCACTTAGAAGATTTGAAAATTGGTTTTCTGGACTTTCATAGATTTTCTCCCATTCTTCGATAACTTTGGGTTCTTGAATGGCTATAACATGAAATTGATTACTAAATTCTGCCATCTCACTATCAAATGTTTCTTGATTTTTTGGAACTAGTCCATCAAAGAATTTTGTATCAATTTGTATTCTGAGGTGGTTTGGAATGGTATCTAAAAATCCTAGAATCTGTTTTGAGAAATTTTCCCATGAATTTAGTCCTTTATCCTTCTCTTCACTAAGTTCAAGATCTTCAAATTCGTATTGGACTTTTGGATGTCTATTGGTTCTAAATAATTTTATTTTTTTTGTTTCTGGTAAACCAGGAAATTTTTCTTTTATTAATCCAATTTCATTTTCATTAAGTTCAAACTCTCCTTCTGCTAATCTCATTTCATCTTTGAGCTCTTCATCCATTTCGTCACAAAGATCTAGATCTGAAACTTGTTCATCCCTATTCAATAATGTTAATGCTTCGAGTATAGTAGTTTTTCCACTTTCATTTCTTCCAACAAAAGCTGCTAAATCCCCAACTGTAATTTCTCCAGAGTCATGAATGCAACGATATGCTCTAACTCTGAATTTCCTAAGTCGCATCTAGCGATATTTAGCCGGCTACGATTTAACTCATTCGTCAGAATACTCCTTGCTTTTCTAATTTTTCTAAATAGATATAAGGGAATTACAGATTTTAAAACAAAATGGCAGTTAAGAAACTTTTTGTCGTCTTTGTGTTGCCTGTAATTTTTTCACTAGTTTTTGGCTCTGCAGTAATGGCTGATATTCTCCAGAAACCAGATAGGGAATTAGATATGTGGCAAATATCTTCTTTTGAAGGGAATTCTCATAATACTCCAATTGAAATTATTGGCTTATCCAAACAATATACTACATCTGAACCTGTAGAAATTCAGGTTAGAATAGACGATTCTTCTTTTGACTGTGGAGATCTTTATGTCACAATTTATTCTATTGGAAAAAATGATGTAATTACTCAGGGTGGATTCTTTGAACAATGCTTTGAAAATGGAAGTAAAATTATTCCTGTAGGTGATAAATTCTCCAAAGTAATTGATACTCCTGGTTCCTATAATCTAGTCGTGGAATTGGTTTCAAAAAAACTCGAGAATATCTCAACAAGTGAGGTATTTACTATTAAATAGGAATGAAATATTGAATGATAAATAAGAAATTGAATTTAAAAAATAAGGTGATTTAATGGCAAAGAAAAAAGATACATTAATTGATGAAGCAAAAAAAATCAAAGCTGAATTAGATGAATTAAAAAAGAAAAAGAAAATTCTAGATTCATCAATAACAAAGAAAGCTGAAGCAAAACCTGCAAAGAAAGCAAAGAAAGCTGAAGCAAAACCTGCAAAGAAAGCAAAGAAAGCTGAAGCAAAACCTGCAAAGAAAGCAAAGAAAGCTGAAGCAAAACCTGCAAAGAAAGCAAAGAAAGCTGAAGCAAAACCAGTAAAAGCAAAAAAATTAACTAAAAAAGAATTAGAAGAAGCTAAAAGAATAGAAGAATTAACTATTGAAGAAGAATTAGAAGAACAACTTTCTGATGAAGAAATTGAAAATTTCCAAATTGAGAAAGTCGACATGGAAAGACTCACAAACAAAGTTTGTGATATTTTAGCAGAACGTGAATCAAGTGGAATGTTTCAAAGTGAATTATGGAAAAAACTCAAACTTACAAGTCGTGATGGCTCTCGTTTATCATTAAAACTAGAACGAATGGGAACAATTACTAGAGAAAAAATTCTTGAAAATGGTCGTTGGACTTACAAATTAATTTTAAAAAAGACTCCAATTAGTACGCAATCAATTGAAAATGCACCTTGTTTAGTTTGTCCTGTTGAACAGAAATGTTCACTTGAAGGTGAAATTAGTCCAAGAAATTGTCAATTCATTGAAGACTGGGTAATTGCTGAAATAAAAAAACCCGTGAAATCTAAATGAAACTGATAGATGCTCGTAAAGATCATTATCGAAAATTAGCTCATGAACAAGGTTTTCGAAGTAGAGCTGCATTCAAACTCAAAGAGTTAAACCAATCTTATCGTATCATTGGTCCTGGGTTTAATGTTCTTGATTTAGGATGTGCTCCTGGTGGGTGGACACAGATGGCTGTAAAATTGGCAGGAAATCAAGGCAAAGTTATGGGAGTTGATTTGTCATATGTTGAAGAGATTCCTGGTGCCTATATTATTCGAGAAAATATTGAGGATGAACATGTAGTTGATGAGATTATGTCTTATTTTGGGCGTAAAGTTAATGCTGTAATTTGTGATCTTTCACCTAAGGTTAGTGGAAATTGGTCAGTTGATCATGCTAAACAAATTTCATTAAATTATGATTGTACTAAAATTATGGAAAAAGTTTTAGCAAATAAAGGAAATGCTGTCTTTAAAATTTTTGATGGTGAATATTCAATGGAATTCACAGATTTTGTGAAGAAAAAGTTTTCTAGAATAAATCTTACAAAACCTAAAGCCAGTAGAAAACAAAGCAGTGAATTATACTGTGTTTGTTTAGGTTTTATTGGATAGTTTGAAATATTTTAATTATTTCATTTATTTTTGCATCTGTCCTAAATCCTGTTGGGCTAAATGATGTAATACTTGCTATAAAGTTATTTTTTTGTAAACTTGATATTACATTTTCTAATTTGGGAGGAGATGCTTTCATTTTTGATGCAATCTCATCTAGTGTAAAATACGTTCCTGGCATTTCTGACTCTTCAAGACATTTGTGAAGTGTTTTTTCACAATTTTTATCTACTTTTAAATTTGAAATTTCTAATAACATGTTTTGAATAAACTCTTTCTCAAAAATGTTCCCAATCCATAATGGTCCTGCAATGCTAATTTTTAATTTACATAACTCACATTCTTGTTCTTGCTTTAATGCAATTTTTCTATGTCCACAATTTTTACAGTGTAAAATATATCCCAAGTTTTTTTGTTGATCTGGTCTGTTTAGAACTTTAACATATGTTCTATAGTAATGCATATCACTTTCTACAAACAAAGGAATTATTTTTACTCCTAGTCTTGCTGCTACCATTCTAAGGCAACCGAGAACCAATCTAATTGCAATCTCTTTTCCATATTCTGTTCTTACTGGAACTCCTCCATACTTTCTCATACATGCTTCTTGAAAAAGTCCATTTAGAACTTGTAGATCTGTTGCTGCTGTAGATAAAATTCCTCCATGCATTGTTGCTCTAATCCCACAGTCAAAAAATGCTGCAGGAGAACCAAATGGATCTATATCTACAATTGAACCTCTTTCTCCTTTTTTTGAATAATTACTCAAAAATCTACATACCTCTTTTTCAGAAAATTCAATATTTTTTAAATTATTCAAATTGGCTGAATATTCTGCCAATTTTAAAGCAGTTGGATTTAGATCATTGATTATTATATTTTCGACTTCTAATTCATTTGCAACTCTTAATCCTCTTGCACCAATCCCTGTTAATCCTTCCAAGAAAATTTTTGGGCCTTGAAAATTTTTTAGAAATGCTGAATATGCAATTATTGAAAAATCTCTATTTAGTTTTGCCTTTGGGTTAAAAAATGCTGGTTTTTTTGGTGGAACTTTTTCTGTCATTGATTTTTTTGGAACTAATAGTTTTGTATTACCTTCAATAATTTCTTGAAAAGATTCATCAGGAATTTCCAATTAATTTCTATTTTTTCTAAACGTATAACGGTTTAATACTTGTGCTTTACGACAGAATTTGTGCAAATATGTGGCATTGATGATGCTGGACGTGGTTCTATGTTGGGACCATTAGTTATCGCTGGGATTTCTTTAGATAAAAAAAAATTAAGAAAATTAACTTCATTAGGAGTCAAAGATTCAAAAAAACTTTCTCCAAAAATACGTGAAGATCTTTACAAAAAAATCATCCAAGTTGTTGATGATTATTACGTTACAAAAATTTCTCCAAGATCTATTGATGCTAATGTTAAGAAACACTGTCTAAATGGTTTAGAGGCAAAGTACATGGCAAAAGTTGTTTCAAAACTAAACGCTGACACGTCATATGTTGATTCATGCGATGTAAATCCAAAAAGATTTGGCAAAGAAATTTCACAACAATCTAACAATCATAAAATAAAATCATATCATCATGCAGATAGTAGATTTGTGGTGGTTTCTGCTGCATCTATTCTTGCAAAAGTAACTAGAGATAGAACTATTGCAAAGCTAAGAAAAAATCATAATTTAGGAAGTGGGTATCCATCAGATTCAGTTACTGTGAAATTTGTGACTAAATATTATAAAATTAATCATGTTATGCCTAATTTTGTGCGTAAAAGTTGGAAGCCTGTTCAACGAATCATGAACCCTAACTAGTTTCTATATTTTGCAATTACCATTGCATGATCTTTATCATATGGATGTAAATCTATTGATTGTAAAACATCAAATCTTGGTTTTAGTTTTTCAATTTCTTCTTCGATAATTCTTTTTGGAGCTTTTGTAACATCAATACTTCTTGTTTTTATTACTAGGAAAAAATATCCACCTTTTTTTAGAAACATTTCACAATTATTTATTGCAATTTCTGTTTGATCAGGTTGTGCAATATCTACATATACTACATCAACTTTTCCAAATACAGAAAAATATTCCTTTGGTCTTCTAGCATCTTGTAGAATGGGAATGACATTTTTTCTGTATGCTGCTACTCTATCTAAAAAATCTCTTGCAACTCTACTTGCATGTTCTACTGCAAAAACTATTCCACTTGGACCTACAATGTCTGAAATATGACTAACTGTGGTTCCAGTTGATGCCCCTAAATACAGAACTTTGCTTTTATTTTCAAAAGGAAAATAATCTAAATCATTCATTATTGATGCTGCTAATTTACTTCTAAATGCATCCCATAATCTGTACTCTATACCTTTTTTGATGATTAATTTTTCTTTGTAAACTTCATTTCCTGGAACTAAATTCTCAGTAGCTAACTTTCTTTCTCCTTCTGATTTTATCCAAAAATATGATTGGTTATCTTCTTCCAAACTTTTTTCTCTTTTTATTTGAATCTGATCTTTCTCTGTTCTCACCAAAACTTACTCTTCCTTTGTTTTCTCCACCTTCTCTTCTTCTATCTCCACCTTCTCTTCTTCTATCTCCACCTTCTCTTCTTCTATCTCCACCTTCTCTTCTTCTATCTCCACCTTCTCTTCTTCTATCTCCACCTTCTCTTCTTCTACCTCCAAAGTTACTTTCACGTCTAAATGATTCTGGCCTTCTGATGTCTTTTTCAGTAGGATTCTCATATTTCTTGCCTATTTCATCAACTCTGATGTTGAGTTTTTCAAGTAATGTTTGGTTTAGCCCTTCTCCATAGACATCTACTCTTGCTGCAATGACTGCTTTTGCAGCTACTGCACGAGCAATTTTTCCTCTTTGCCATCTTGGGGCTGCGTGAACCATTGCATGTTGGAATAGTAATCCATGTTTTGGTGGTTGAGAACCTGTCTTTAATGATCTGAATAATGCTTTTTCAGCACCTAGAACCTGAATTGTACTTGCAGGCATTGATGCCATTTTTTTGAGACTTCCAGCTCGTCCTAAAATTCTTGCACCAACAGCAGATCCTAATATTGCTGAAAGATTTGGAGCAATGATCTGCATTTCAGATTCCACATGCTCTTCTAATTTTTTACGTAAATCATGAAAATCTAAAATTTGTTTTGCAATTGATTGTACTATTGTTAAATTAACTTCAGAAATATCTCCTCCTCTGCTTTTTGATGAAATCAAAGATAGCATTTCCACTTTAGATTCTGGAAATCCTGCTTCTTCAAAAATTTGTTTTGTTAATGACTCACGTTTTCCAGCCATTACAATTTGTGCATATCCGTTAATACTATCAATTATGTTATCTAATTCTGGAAAATGTAATCCATACCATTCTCTTAATCTTGAACTTAATGCGTTTGCAATTTTATCAATTTCATCTAATGAGTTGATTGCCTGAATAATATGAAGATCTGGACTTTCTGAAACTTCTGTAACTTTTGAAGATGATAATCCTAAGGCAAACTCTCTTAGTTTTCCTAATGCATCTTGGGGATTTGAAGCAAAACCTGAATTGACAATTATTTCTGGTTTTGTTGCTTGGATTTTCTCCAATTCTGAATCCTCCATAATTTGGCAATCAACATTATTTTTTTTCAAAATTGCAAGTAATGACTCATCACTAATTGCAAATCCTCTCTGAACTGAAAATAGATAATTTATGAGCTCATTGAGTTTTGCTTCTTTGTTTTTTACTTCAAGATACTCTTTAACATTATTTGAGAATGAAAATGCCCTTTCAAGCTTTTCTCCATTGAAAACTGAAATTCCCAATTCTGTCAAAATCACAGAATACATGACTAGTTCAATCTAAATCACCTTTAAAAAAGGTACCAGAATTATGAATCAACTGTTATATTCGAAACTAGGTTCATTAATCAAAGTGGAACCCAATCTTGCAACTTCGATAGGCCAAATTCAATTAGATAGACCTGTAATGTTAGCATCTGGAATATTGGGAATATCATTAGATGTCTTTAATCGATTATATCGTTCTGGCGCGGGGGCTGTAGTTACAAAATCACTTAGTAAGGAACCATGGGAAGGTTATCCGAATCCAACTATCTTTAGTGTAAAAGGTGATGGCTGGATTAATGCTGTTGGTCTATCAAATCCTGGAGCTCCAAATTTTGCTAAAATGATTGAACCCAATCAAGATGTTCCAATAATAGTAAGTTTGGTAGGCTCAATTCCTGAAGATTTTGAAATGATGATAAAACAATTTGAAAACTGCAAAGTTACAGCATATGAACTGAATTTATCATGTCCTCATGTAGCTAAAGTTGGTTTAGAAGTAGGAGATGATCCTGAATTAGTTAAAAAAATTGTAACTACTGTCAAAAACTCTACTGATGTTCCTGTAATTGCTAAAGTTGGTTTGGGTACAACTCATTATTTGAATACTGTAAGTACTGCAATTGATTCTGGAATTGATGCTATTACTGCAATCAATACTGTTAGAGCTATGGCAATAGATGTTGAAACAAAACGTCCAATTCTAAGCAATAAATTTGGTGGATTATCTGGCACTCCAATTAAACCAATTGCGTTAAGATGTGTTTATGAGATTTCTTCAAAATATAACATTCCGATAATTGGGTGTGGTGGTATATCTACTTGGGAAGATGCAGTTGAGTTTTTCTTGGCAGGTGCTTCTGCAATACAAATTGGTAGTGCAATTGGTGATAATTGGATTGATGTTTTTAATGATGTTAACAATGGAATAATTTCATACATGAAAAGAAACAATTTTTCAAAAATAGAGGATATGATAGGTCTTGCAAAAAAATCGTAATCATCCAACAATTGTAACAATTGAAAAAGTAATTGATGAAACTCCAACTGTTAGAACTCTGGTTTTTTCAAATGAAATAATGTCAAATGTTCTTCCTGGACAGTTTGCAATGGTTTGGATTCCTGGAATAAATGAATTACCGATGAGTGTCATGATTTCAAATGAATCTGGAAAGGCCGCATTTACTGTAAGAAAACATGGACTTGCTTCCACTGGATTATTCAACATTAAATCAGGTGAGCAAATTGGAATTCGTGGTCCATATGGCAATTCTTTTGATCTTAAAGAAGGAAAACTTTTGCTAGTTGGCGGTGGAACTGGTCTTGTTCCAATGATGCGACTACTTACTTTTATAAAATCTACAGATGATGTTACTGTTTTAATTGGTGCCAAATCAAAAGATGAGGTGTTCTTTGAAGATTTAGCTAATAGTCTTTTGAAAAATAATTCTAGTCAAGTAATTGTTTCTACTGATGATGGAAGTTATGGCGAAAAAGGTTTTGTAACTGATTTAGTTGAAAAATTTGTGAGTGAAACTCCATTTGATGCAGTGTATGTATGTGGTCCTGAAATTATGATGTACAAAACTGTACAATCTGCTCATTCTAGGGGAATCTTTGTTCAAGCCAGTCTTGAACGAATGATGAAATGCGGAGTTGGAATTTGTGGTAGTTGCTGTGTTGGTGAGGATCTTGTTTGTAAGGATGGAACCATATTTGATGGGCAACATCTTTCTTTAAACAAGGAATTTGGCTATTTTCATAGGAACAAGGCTGGAATTTTAGAAAATTACTAGTTTGACTCGCAAGGTTTAAAATCAATCATAAAATTATTTTCATGAAGAACATGGGAACTCCAAAAATAGTTTTAACTGCTGATCGTACTTTAATGTCTCCTTATCGAGGATTGTCTTTAGCAACATTTTTTGGATGTGCACCAGCTCTTGACCCTCATAGAGATAAAAACAGTTTTTGGTACAAGATTCTTGGAAACCAAGTTACTCCAAAAATTCTGTTTGATTTTATTTGTAACTATATTCCTCATACAAACGGTGTTGCAAATTATGCACCATATGGCTTAAGAAAATTGGAAGCTGGTTTACTGCGAGATGGATTTAGCAGACAAGAAGTTGTTGTTGCTCATCCAGATCATATCGAACAATTCATTGGACCAGAAACAGAAGTTATTGGAACATACGAAATGGATCCTCTTGGAATGGGTCCAGTTACTATGACATTTACTTATGGTAGAAAACAAACATCATATGATGAATTTTACAATGCTGAATTACATCATAGAATTAAAACCGCAAAAGCAAAAACTGGAAGTAAAGCAAAAGTAATTTCCGGTGCCTCTGGAACTTGGCAGTATAACTATGATCCTGAAAAAATTGAAGAATTTGGAATTTATGCTATATTAGAAGGAGAACTAGGTGGCATTGCACCAGAAATTGATGGACATGCTGGAAGATTTTTTAATTATTTGATTAATGGCGACTTTGAAAACATGGATCCTTTCAGAAAGAGAAGTGACTTTAAAGTTAACATTAAAGAATTTGAAAGAAACAATAAAAAAATTCATGGGAGATTTGTTAATTTTTGGGCTAGACCTGATTTAGAAGAAATTCCCGACATTGTAGAACCCAGCATGCATGGGATGGTCGAGGTAATGCGTGGTTGTGGAAGAGGTTGTAAATTCTGTGATGTTACACTAAGATCATTACGATACTATCCTCCAGAGAAAGTCAAAAGAGAAATTGAAGTAAACATCAAAAAAGGTGGTTCTAAATCTGCATGGATTCACAGTGATGATATTTTTGTTTATGGTATGGATCCAAGAACTGCAAAAGGAATGGAGCCAAACAGAGAAGCACTTGAAGAATTATTTACTGCAATCATGTCTACTGGTGTAGAGCATACAAATCCAACACATGGAACATTAGCAGGTGCAATAGCTGATGAAAAACTTCTTCCAAATCTATCAAAAATAATGAAAGCTGGTCCTGATAACATGATTGGTGTCCAAGCTGGATTTGAGACTGGAAGTCTAAGATTGATTGGTAAATATGCTGATAGAAAACTTGCACCATATGATCCATCTGAATGGCATTGGGTTGTAAAAGAAGGAGTAAAGACAATGAATGAAAACTATTGGATTCCCGCATTTACTCTAATCATGGGTCTTGACAATGATGAAACTCCTGAAGATTCATGGGACACAATCCGTTTAATTACTGAATTAGAACATGAACAGCCTGACTCCATGTTTACTGCTACTGCGTTAACATTTGTTCCAATTGGGTTACTGGAGCAATCAGAATTCTTTAACATTGGACAAGAGATGACTCCTGCACAACTAGGTGTACTTTACAAGACATGGCAACACAATTTCAAATATGGTATTCAAAAATTCATGACCAAGACTGGTTCTAGAGGTCCAAGAAGATACTTCTTTAATGCAATTGCACGATCTCTTGGTGGTATTCCATTAGGTGCAATGGAAAAATATGCCCGTCGAAAGAGTCCTGAACATGAACGTATACTTGAAAAAATAAAGGCTCAGTACTGGTAGTCATACAAAAACATAAATTCACTAATCTGCATTTCTCAACATGGCAACACACGGTTCGATTACAAAAGCAGGAAAAGTAAGAGGACAAACTCCAAAGGTAGAAGGCCGAAAAATCGTAGGTGATAGTTCTAGTGTTGCAAATAAAAGCAACTTCAAAAAGCGATTTGCCTTGGGCAGATATCCTGGACAAAATAAACCAGGTCAAAGAAGAAAGAGACGATAGTCTGTTTTTACTAAATTTTTATCATTTTACGATCATTTACCGAAACAATACTCTTATAAAGTACTAGTACCGTACTATACGGTATGGTAGAAGATTTAAGATTAGATAGTTTAGAGGGCGTAGGTCCTGTAACTACAAGAAAATTATCCGATGCAGGTGTCCACAACGTCATGGACCTTGTCGTTAGAGGCCCTGTTGAAATTGCAGACATTACTGGAATGGAAAAAGATACTGCAGAAAAAATTGTCAATAAAGCCCGACAACATCTAGTTGAAGGAGGATTAATTGCCAATCATTTTACAAGTGCAACTGAAATTTATAAACACCGACAAAGTATTGGTAAAATTACAACTGGTACAAATTGCCTTGATACTTTGTTTGATGGTGGTGTTGAGACTCAAGCTTTAACAGAAGTTTATGGTGAATTTGGTTGTGGTAAAACACAATTTGCTCATACCATGTCTGTGATGGTTCAAAAAAGCAAAGAAGAAGGTGGACTTGAAGGTAGTGTTTTGTACATTGACACTGAAAACACTTTCAGACCTGAAAGAATTGTATCTATTGCTAAAGCACATGATATGGATCCTGAAAAAGTTTTAGATAACATTATTGTTGCACGTGCATATAACAGCTCACACCAAATATTAATTTTAGAAGAAGCTGGTCCAGTAATTGAAGAAAACAATGTTAAATTAATTGTTGCAGATTCTGCAGTTGGCTTGTTCCGTGCTGAATATCTTGGAAGAGGTACATTGTCTGTTAGACAACAAAAACTAAATCACTTTGTTCATTTGTTGTCTAGAATTGCAGAAACATACAACTGTGCTGCACTAGCTACCAATCAAGTCATGGCATCACCTGATGTCTTCTTTGGAGATCCAACTCGTCCAATTGGTGGAAATGTAGTTGCACATACAAGTACCTACCGAATATACTTTAAGAAATCAGGCAAAAAACGAATTGCTAGAATGGTGGATAGTCCTCATCATCCTGAGGAAGAGGTAATCTTT
>JAMHKW010000035.1:0-13218 GCA_028439805.1 Candidatus Nitrosopumilus sp.
AGCTGCAATTAATCTTGCATCAGTAATGAATAATGAAAAAGTGACTCAGATGAAAATTTCAGAAGCATCAGGCATTAGTGCAGTGACGATTAGAAGTAGGTCTAAAGAAATTGAAGAAAATATTGGAGATGAAATCAATGGGTAGGACATGTAACAATATTTGTGAAAGGCACAAGGCAGCACCAGCTCCTAATAGGATTAGGTATGAAATAGGCCAAAAAAGATGTACATTCTGTGGAATTTTTGTATTATCAGAGGATGCCAGATGTATGTGTTGTAAAGCAGTACTCAGAACAAAACCAAGATCTAGGAAAGATAAATGAGGATTTGGGACATTCCTGTTGAAAAACTATGTAGAAATCATCTACTAGGTGAGCATCGGGAGTTACATGCCATGTGGGTTGTAATCACACAAAACAAAAAAGGATATTCTAAACATCCTGAAACCATTCGTTGGATTGGAAAATTAAAGGCCATGTATCTTAGACATGATGAACAAGTAAAAGAGATGGAACATAGGGGATATAATCATCAAAGTCCATTGGATATAAAAAATGCAACTGGGAAATCAAAGCAAGATGTGTTTGTAGACATTCCGTCAATACAAATTCAAATACTAAAACAAAAAGAATGTCAATGTAAAGTTTGAATTTTAATTAAAATAAAATTAGCACTAGAACAAAATTAAAGTTCAGGTTAAATGCAAAAAGAAAATAAAATCTATAGGTATGCCAATTCAGAGGGAATCAGATTGAAGAGTATTTTTGAATCTCTTCTTTTTTTTGGCATAATGGGAGGACTGCTTTTACCTGCAAGATTACTTTTTGTAGAATATGTGTCAGATGATTGGTTAGGTTCAGTAGGAGTAATTTCAATAATTTCTATTTCCATCATAATTCTTGCAAAAAAGGAAAAACTAGGTTTCTTTGGACCAATTCTTGAACGTCAAATATTCAAATTCCAAAAAGGTAAACGCGGAGTTTTAGTTGTTATTGAATCAATTATTCTTCTCAAATTATTCAGAGTTGAAATTACAAAATGATCCAAATTTTTCTTCTAATTCACAAGTTCTAAAACAAACTGAAAATTGGGAGGTAGATGACTGGTTCAATAATTTTTTGATTGTACCATATGCCATGATGACAGCATTTCCTCAAATGAGTGCAGCAATGGCATCAATTGATCAAGAAGTAAATGGATGGATATTGCATATTTACACAGTCGGATTTGTAGAATATGCCGAGATATTAGTGATTTTAATATTTTACAAAATCTCATTTAGGAAAAAAATACAATCATTCGCCATCACTACAACAAATACAAAAGACGTGATTGGAACAGCATGACAATCACAGTATTCAAGATGGCTTGAAACAGTAAAGTGTATTTATTTAATACTCATTAATTTTTTTCTGAATATTATTAATATTGGAATAGCAAACAATCCAATCAAAATCAAAATTGATAATAAAATTGAATTGTAATCATTTACAAATAATTTTGTTTCAATCCAGGCTTTGGGTAAAATAGTAAAAAAGTCAACAAGTGAAAAATCTTCAATAGTTCCGATGGCCAAACTATATTTTCCACTTTGATTTTTTTCATCCATTACAACAAGAAAATATGTTCCATCCACAGGGATTTCTGTTTTTAATTCCTGTCTTTCCCAATAGGTTATTTGCCCAAATGGCTCATAGAATTCATTTCCAGGAAAATTTTTTTCATAATTAATTTTTTTCTTTTCAAAATTATCATCACCTACTAAAACAAGTGTTGGAGAATATTCTTCTAAACCTTCAATTTTAGGAACCACGATACTGGCATAAAATGAATCTCCTTTATTGGCGTCAAAAGTGTAAAATTTTGCTTCACTTTCGCCCAAATTTTCATAAATTGCCCAAGAAACTTTATGATCTGGAATTTTGAGTGCAGATTCAAAATTTCTGTGAGTCTCATCATGGCTGATTAATTTGTGCCCATATGCAGGATTAAGTGAAACAAAAATTATGAAAAATAAAAACAGTATTTTTTTCACAAGTATGTTTTAGAGAATTTGTATTTTAACTATGGATTGTTTTTTCTAAATTAGCACTAGAGAGGATTAAAGAGGTCCCTCATATAGAAAGAAAATAAATTTAATTTATGAAAAGATTTGAAATTCAAAGATGCAGTAGTTGTGGAAAAGGATTTCATGGATGGTCTTGTGACTATTGTTATACAAAATTCATCATTAACCAAATGGAGTATTTATTGTGCAACAAATAGAAACAGTTCAAATGGATAAATTCATTTCAGATTCAAAAATTCCAATAAGAATTGCTTTTGTAAAACTAGATGGAACTCCCAGCATCATATCATTATGGTATGAACAAATTGGAGGAAAAATTTATTGTGCAACAAAACGAACAGCAAGAATTGTCACATATCTTCAAAATAATCCAAAATGTGGGTTTGAGATAGCAACTGACAAACCACCGTACAAAGGCACACGTGGAACAGGGAATGTAAGAATTGTTGAAAATCAAGGGCAAGAAATTCTTAAAATTTTAATGAAAAAATATTTAGGAAATAAAGAATCAACGTTATCAAAATATCTGAACAGTAATTTGGAAACTGAGGTGGCACTTGAAATTACACCTCAAAATATCTTCAATTATGATTATTCAAAAAGAATGAAAGATGTTTGAAATAATAGATGACTGATGCCCCACGTGCGGATCAAAGAAATATGTGTTATTAAAAATTGGAAATAATTCAGATAACGGTATTGAATTTTTAGTATCAAAACTGAAAAATAACTTTGATATATCAAATTATTAGCACTAGTTGAAAAATGGTCACTAGTTTATATCAAATAAAGTGTAAATACCATTGAAGCAAAATGCAACAAACAAAAAACAAGAAAACACCACAGCTAAAATTTGCATTGATTATAGCCGCTGCAATTTCAGTAACACTAGTATTTACACTAACTCCTTGGAATATAATTCCAACACTAGTTACTGAAGATGTAACTGTTATTGCTGTAACTGATTATGGCTGTGTTGGAGAATCTATCTTTGGACATTCCGTTGTTGTTTCAGACTGTGAAGCAAATGTTGGAGACATTGTTTCTGCAACATTTAACATTCCTGCCATGGAACAAAATGGATACTATGATAGAATTCAGGATAAACTAGAAATGGTTAATCCTTAATCTCTTTTTTATTATATTTTTAAAGCCGTTAAAGGATTGGTTCGCAGATCAATAGTCATTTTGTGAATATTGGTTTGAATCTATAGAGGCTTGAACCTTTCTTAGGGATAAAAAAAGATTCAACTTAGTATCCACGGGGATTCACCTACATTTTGGGGATAATTTTGGACGCAGATAGGAGTGAATTTAATGTTAATTTATGTTATAGAATCAAAATTGGGCAAGATGCATTTCTAAACATATTTTCAACTGTACTATGATAATGTTGTTTTTCATAACGAGAAGAGAGTTTTGTTCTTGTCGTAATTATCAGATCTACATTATGTTGTTTTGCAAACTCAAGAATTTTGGTGGATGGTAGTCCATTTTTAGCAACTTTGGAACTACATAAAACATCATGTTCTTTGGCAAATTTTTCTAATTTTAGATGTTGTTTTTCTATTAAATTACGTTCTTTTTCAAACTCTTGTTTGCTTGTCTTTGTTTTAAAAAATCCAAATGTTGGTCGTTCTTCCAAACAAGTCAGAATAGTAATTTTTGCATTAATTGATGATGCCATAGATATGGCTTTTCTAAATGCTTTTTCACTACCTGCTGAACCATTGTATGGAACCAAGATATGCTCAAAAGTTTTAGTCATTTCTTTTCTACATCCAACATTAGGATAGGACAAGAAGTACTTTCAATAATCTTTCTTGAAACACTTCCTAGGGTTAGAAGACTTTTGATTCCTTTGAGTTTTCTTCTTTTTGCCATTACAATCAGATCTATTTTTTGGTTTTTTACAATTTTTAAAATCTCTTCTGCTGGCAATCCTACTACTACTTTCAGATGAGAATCAATTCCATTTTTCTTACATGTTTCTGTTCGTTTAGTCATTTCTTTTTCCATGACTGTTTTCATGTCTTTTGTTATCTGAGCAATTTCTCTTTTGATTTTTGTTGCTTGTGATGCATGAAGAGTAAATACTGGAAGGTGTGGAAAGTCCTCTATCACATGAAGCAGAATTATTTTAGATGAGGATGATTTTGCGATATGAATCGCATGTTTAAGTGCTAAATCTCCTGTAGATGTACCTGCATGTGGAACTAATATTGTATCATACATAATTTGAAAACACTATCTTAGTTATTTAAGATAAGAGGTAATTCCCTAAAAGCTTGAACCTTTTCTGGAAATAATTTAAGATACACTTCATAAAAATAAGAACATAAGAAGTTCATATGGGCCCACGGGGATTTGAACCCCGGATCTTCGCCGTGTAAGGGCGACGTCATAACCGACCTGGACTATGAGCCCAAAAACATACCTTGCTAAAATCCATTTAAACTTTGAGAAGTGAGAGAATCTAGAAATTTGATAAAAAATCAAGAAATGCATGAAGGTTTATGATTTTTTTTCCAGTCCAATTGGATTAGGTCACGTGACTAGAGATATTGCAATTGTAAATAATTTTGAAGATATTACAACTAATTTTGTTACAGGAAGTGGAGCTGCAAAAATTCTAAAAAATTTAGATTTCAAAGTACAAGATGCATACAATCCACCTTCATTTATTATCCAAAATGGTACACTAAAGAGTACAGCAAAATGGCTATGGAATTATTATCAATATTATAAAGATTGTAAAAATATATCACAAAGAATTCTACAAAAAGATAATCCTGATTTGGTAATTAGTGATGAGGATTTTGCAGCATTAACTGTTGCACAAGATATGAAAATTCCAAGTATACTTGTTACTGATGTATTAGAGACTAGATTCACCAAAGGATTAGCATCATTGATTGAAAAAAAGATGAATAAATCAATGCAGAAAATTATTAAAAAATGTAACATTGTAATTCTTCCTGAGAATGGAGATGATCAAGATAACATCAAAAGAGTTGGTCCAATAGTTAGACAAACAAATTTTTCAAGAGAAGAATTACGGAAAAAATTCTCATTTGAGAGAAAAACAATAGTTATCTCAATTGGAGGAACAGATGCAGGGATATTTCTTATTGAAAAGGCATTAGAATCAATTTCAAAAATAAATCAAGATATCGAAGTTGTTTTAGTATCAGGCCCAGCAATTAGTAAAAAATTTGAAAATGTTAGAAATTTAGGATTTGTTGATAATTTGCATGAGTTGATTTTTGCCGCAGATTTATTAATTTCTCTTGCTGGAAAATCAACTATAGATGAGGCGAATGCCTATGGAACACCTGCAATATTTATTCCCATAAAGAATCATTTTGAACAAGAAGATAATGCAAGAGAACTAGGATTTGTTTTTGATGATATCAATAGGCTTGATGTATTAATTTTAGAAAAACTTGAAGAAGATAGAAATCAAGTAAATACAGATGGTGCAAAAAAAGCATCAGATATTATAAAAAAATTGATGAATGAGCAATCAAATGCTTAATAGATGGCCATTTAGGTTTGATAAGGTACCATGACCAAGTTAGTAATAGTCAAGTTTGGTGGAAGTGCAATAGGCTCAAATGGAGAATCTATTTCAGAAATTGTTAAGCGAATTAATGATTTAAAAAAAGATTCCAAAGTAATTGCAGTTTTTTCAGCTCCACTAACTATGCATAATGAAAAAACTCGTTCTTTGACGGATATTATTTTAGAGCAAGGCAAAAATGCAGAAAAAGGAATTACTCCTTCATTAGACATTGTAAAATTAACTTATCAAAAAATTCTGGAAATGGTAAATTCAGAAAATAAAGAAGAATGTAAAAATATTATTAATTTACACCTAGAAAAAGCACAAAAAGCGCTAGATGAAGCATTTGCAAGTAAAGAATTTGCTGATGAGGTACGCTCAAGAGCATTGGCATTTTCAGGAGAAATATTGATGTCACACGTAATGAACTACATTCTAAGAAGTGATGGCATAAAGGCAGATGCTGTAAGATTTGATGATTGGCCAATTATTACAGATAACAACATAGAATCGACAAATTTTCTCACATCAGAATCCAGAGAAAAGATGGGCAAAATAACAGAACTAGTAGAAGAAAATCAAGTAGTAGTAATTGGAGGATTTATTGGAAAAACAGTAGACAATGTTACAACTACATATGAAAGAGGAGGCTCAGATAGAACAGCAGCAAATCTAGGGATTTTATTTTATAAAAAATATGAAACTAGTATAGACTTTGAAAAAGATAGTGCAGTAGTTTCTGCTGATCCAAAAATTGTAGAATCTGGATTAAGTGATGTAATTCAATTATCATATAATGAAGCTAGATTAGCAGGAATGTTTGGAATGAAAATTTTAGATCCTATTGCAATAAAAGAAATTGTAGAAAATGGAATAGATATGCCAATTACTATTACAAATATGAATAATCCAGAAAAAATAACTATGATAAAGAGAATGCCAGATGAACAAAAAGATCACCCGATTAAGATAGTTACAGGAAAAGGAAATTGTGCTATTTTCAGAATTGAAACAAGTTGCATTCAAAAATTATTAACATCATTAGAAAAAGACAAACGCTACAGTGAGTTTGTAATTTTATCACCATTTACAAAAGATGGAATTGAGTTTTCTAGAATATTATTTCTGGATGGAGATTATGTTAAAAGAAATGAAAAATATTTGTTAGGATTTGATTCTCTTGCTACAATTACATACAACAGAGGAGTAATTACATTAATTGGTGATGAAATGTGGAGAGTTCAACAAGTTGCTTCAAAAACTAGTGCAAAGATTGGTGAGTCAGGATTAAACATTCTGAATATGGATGCACAAGAAGAGACTTCACGAATAATTATTGTGGTAGAAGATGCAAAAGACAACATAAGTAAAGCCATTAATGCAATACACAAGGAAATTTTAGAAATTAATTTTATTAAATGAAAAGAGTGGCGTTACGGGCTTTCACCTGTAAACCGCCATCATGGGTTTGTTCTTGGACCATTATCTAGATTCAGTCCGGCGTTACCCAAAACACGCGATACTATATGTTAGAATTTCAAGTATTTAGAGCTGATCTATATAGATCGCATTATACACGCTCAGCGGCATACCAAAGAACTATTCCAATTCCAATTAGGGCATACCACTTGAAGTTTCTTTTATTCATGAAAATATTTGCTGAGGCTAATTCCTCATCTTTGTATGTAGTCAAACGAATTTTTCTCATTTCAAATGCCTGTCCAACTAAGCCTATTACAAGAAGAGTAATTGCAGAAAAACCTAGAATCCATTCCATACTAGAATTTGTTGTTTGTCTGATATGTAGTTTACAAATTTAGAACATCAAAAAATAATTCTTTAAATTAGTAGAGTTTTTTCCCTCTCCTATGAAAGAGACTGGTAAAATATGGATGAATGGAAAATTAGTACCATTCAAAGATGCCAAAGTTCATGTATTAACTCATGCATTACATTATTCAACATCAATTTTTGAAGGAATTAGATGTTATAACACACCAAATGGTTCTGCAGTATTTAGATTGCAAGAACATAATGATCGATTCTTTAAATCTGCAAAATTATATTCAATGAAAATGCAGTTCTCAAAAAAACAAATTTCAGATGCTATATTAAAAACTGTAAAGTCAAGTGGACTCAAAGAATGTTACATTAGACCATTAGCATATTATGGTTATGGAACAATGGGACTAACTCCTACTGAAAATAAAGTAGATGTTTCAATTGCATGTTGGGCATGGAAGATGGGGGAATCTAAAGCAGGTAAATTCTCTGGAGCAAAATGTAAAGTATCAAGTTGGACAAAAATTGATTCAAGATCTCAACCAATGCAAGCAAAAGCAGCAGCAAATTATTCAAACGCAGCACTTGCAAGAATGGAAGCATTGGATAATGGATATGATGAAGCAATTATGTTAAATTCATTTGGAAAGATTGCAGAAGGAAGCGCTGAAAATATCTTCATCATAAAAGATGATATTATTCAAACACCTCCTCTGTCTGCAGGTGGGCTAGAGGGAATTACTAGAGATAGCATAATCCAAATTATTGAAGAAAATGGAGGATTTGTAATTGAGCGAGATTTAGAAAGAGATGACCTCTACACAGCTGATGAAATTTTCATGACAGGTACTGCTGCTGAGGTAAAATCAGTAACGCAGATAGACAAAATGAAGATTGGAAATGGTAAGATGGGAACCATCACAAAAGCATTACAAAAATCATTTACAGATGTAACAATGGGCAAAGATAAGAGATTCTTACCATGGTTGACATTTATCTAATTTTCACGAGGTTTTTTACCCACAAAAATGATTAAAGATTATGGATTCATGTGCTACTGGTGATACTCAAGAAATCTGCTGGTTTTGCAGAAAAGGACGCCATGAAGACTGTATGAAAGAGATTCCAACGCAAGGAAAATCAGATGGGCCAGATGATTGTACATTTGATACAAAGCTCATTTCATGCAAGTGTCAGCATTAAACAATTAGTATCAAATACAGCTATGTTTGAAAAATTCTATGAATTACAATAAAGAATTTTGGGATAAATACGCAGATAAAAATGAAATAAAATACAATGAAGAGTTTTCAAAATATACAAGAGATTTAGCTACTTCTTTGCACTGCACAAGTGTTCTAGAAATTGGATGTGGAACTGGAATTGATTTAAGATTATTTCCAGATACATTTCAAATTCATGGAATTGATCTAAATGACCATGCATTAGATATAGCAAAAGAAAAACTTCCCATTGCAAATTTTAAGAATGGAGATATCACTAATTTACCATTTGAGGATTCCTCAATAGACTTTGTTTTTACACATGGATTATTGAATTATTTAGATGATGACACATTAGAAAAAGGAGTTGCAGAAATGTATAGAGTCGCTGGAAAATACATAATGAATTGTGAGGAATTTGAAGAAACAGAAAAACAGATTGATGAGAATCACAAATATCGTAATATGTTAAAAAGATGGTCAAATTATAAAGTAAGAATTGTGAGTAATGTCGATATGCATGAAGACATAGAACCTGATAAAAACAGATTTACTCTGTTAAAAAAACTGTAAAGAAAAGCATGGCAAGAAAAAAGGAGTCATCTGGTAATTCCAAGGCAAAATTTGCCATTGCAGGCATAATTGTAGTAGTAATTATTGGAATTTTCTTTTTTGCATTAAATAATGAATCAAATGTAGATGAATCAGAAACATCAATACTTGATACATTAAATGGTTCTCCACTGCTTGGCTCTTCTGATGCATCTGTAAAAATAATTGAATTTGGAGACTATCAGTGTCCATTTTGTAAGAGATGGAATCAAGACACAAAGCCATTGATTGAGGAAAACTACATCAACACAGGTAAGGTCAATTTGGTTTATGTTGATTTTGCAATTATTGGTGATGATTCAAAGACAGTTCATGAAGGAAGTTACTGTGCAGATGATCAAGGATTGTATTGGCAATATCATGACTTTGTCTATACCAATCAAGGTCATGAAAATGATGGTTGGGCCAATGCAGAAAATTTGAAAACTTTAGTTTCCGGACTTGATGGACTTGATGTTGATTCTTTTAAAGAATGTCTTGATTCTAAAAAATACAAAGGGAAAATACAAGATAATATTATAACTTCACATAGAACTGGTGCTCAATCTACTCCTTCATTTATCATAGTTGGTCCTAATGACTTTATTTCATTAAAAGGTGCACAGCCATACGATGCTTTCTCAAAGGCAATCGATGTCTTGCTTGTAAATTAATCTGGATCATCTCGTCCACTATCTCGTCCACAATGAGGACAGACTCTTTGATTTTGCCATAATTCTTTCCCACAATTTCTACATGATTGAGGTTTCATAAAACAATTACAACAATATGAAATTTAAGATTTGTATATTCTAAATAGCGGGTCTAGAGGGATTCGGACCCTCGACAACCGGATTAAGAGTCCGGTGCGCTACCTGGCTGCGCCATAGACCCACTAAAATAGCTAAAGCCTAGAGTTGTTATTAATCTTAAGATTGTAAAATAAAGGAAAATTTAGTTTTGTGCTTTTGCTTCAACTTCATTATACTTTTCAAGAATTGCTGTAAGTACAGTTGAAACTGGAACATCATTCATCTTTTTCTTTTCGGCAAGAATTTTTTGGTATGCATCTAGTGTGATGTATACAGGAATTGAACCATTTCCTTCAAGCAAACCTCTAACGTTGTAAAGAGCTGTTTCCATACCTCTCTCAGCAGATTTTGCAAATTTTGCTTTATCTAAGATTGCTCCTAGTGGACCAAATGGCATATCATAATCTACTGACATGGTTACTCTAGTGAGATTATCACCTAATGCTTTGAATTCATTAGTAATTTGCCATTTCTTAAAAGGACCTTCAATTTGTTTTGCAGAGATCTTTTCATTTTTGATAAATTCAGTTGTCTCACAATCCCATTCTAGACGTTTGCCGCTAAAGTCACCAATAATTCTAAATGTTGTACCTACACCCATACCTTCTTTGATATCCATAGGAATGACAGTCATACCAACTGTGTCAGTTTTGATTTGATCAGAAACGTGTTCTGGTCTTGCAAAATAGGTAAAAACATTATCCACTGGTGTTTTGACATCTATTGATTTTGTAACAAAAGTCACAATTCAGATCCTCGTCGATTAGGATTTAAAGGTTTTGAAGATTTTCGTAAAGAAATTGATTTACAATATATTCATCAATTTTCATGATAATCTAAATGACCAAAAAGCGATCAGCAGGTTTGATCCTAATTTTGCTATTTTCATCTATTGTAGTATTTGATGCTAGTGCTCATTCAATGTTTAATTCCTCTGAGAAGTTTGAAGCAGGGTATAGAGTACAGGTAGCCACATTACCTGAGTTTCCCGAAATTGACAAACCATCTCAATTTTTGGTAAAAGTAAGTGAAGGGTCAGATTATGAAGAAGTTGACAGATTTACTATGGGAATTAGAGTTTTCTATAACGATCAACAAATAGATGCAATACCTCCAACACCCATAGAAGGAAATCATTGGGACATTGATTATGTATGGAGAAATTCAGGAAATCATATCGTAAAGATTGACTTGTATGATATTGGAGAAAATCAAGGAGTTACAACTTATACATTTAACATGGGAACACAAAACCCATTTGGATATATTTTCTTCATTTCAATAATTATAGGTGCTTGTTGTCTTGCAGTAGTTGTCATATACATTTACTTGCCAAAAAAACTCAAAAAATTTAAACTCTAGATTCTAAAGATACTCTAGAAATTCTAAATGCAAACAAGGTAGTTAATAACACCATTGCAAATAACAATATTCCAATTCCTAAATGAACTGCGACTAAAACTGCATGTAGTTTAAGATCAATTACCAAAGCACCAAGTGTGATTTGAGTTATAACAAATATAGTTGCAAGTGAGCTTGTCACTTTGATCTTCAAGTCAGCATTCTTGTTAATTAGACTTGCAACCATAGTTGCAATTACTAACGCTCCAGTAGTAGCAGCAATTAATCTATGAGTCCATTCAATAAGATATTCCTCAGATGGCATGACCCCACTAGGGCATAATGGCCACTCAGGACAAGTCAAACCAAGTCCAGCAGCCGAGACATATCCTCCAATAAACATTAGAGAATACAAAACAATCAATGTTACTAATGCAAGATATTGAATTGCCAAAATTATTCTATGATAAAGCTACCTTGCATGCCTTGTAATGCATGTCCTGGAACAGTACAGATGTAGTAGTAAGTTCCTGGTGCGCCAGCAGTGAAAGTAGTACTTCCGCCCTCACCGGGCTTTAGAGGATTTGTAGCAGCTGCAATTGCAGAATCCATTACTACACTGTTAAAGTCTTCAGGGTTTGTAACAACTCCAAATGAATGAAATGATTTACCCACGTTATTAGCAGTAATAGTTACCTCATCACCAGAGTTTACACGAATTTCTGGATTGTGACCATCCTCACCTGGTAATGCATTAAATGCCAAAGTCCTAAAGTCATCAGATTCTACAAAGTCTAAAGTAAAGTCATGAGATACACCTGTTGGGGCTGCAGCTACTGAAGAACCACCACCTTGTGCTGGACCTACAATGATTTCTCCAACCATTCCTTGTTCTCTATGTCCTGGAACCGTACAAATGTAAAAGTAAGTTCCTTCTTTACCTGCAACAAATTCTGAAGTTCCGTCTTCTCCTGGTTTTAGTGGATTTGATGCAGATGCAATATCACTACCAGGAACTATTCCACCAAAGCCTTCAGCATCTTTTGTAACACCAAAGGAATGAAATGATTTTCCATCATTAACTACGTTAAACATTACTTTATCTCCAACACTCATGTTAATTGTTGGATTGTTATCTGGTTCTCCAGGTAATGCATTAAATGCCAAAGTCCTAAAGTCATCAGATTCAATAAATGTAAGATCTGTTGTAATGGTCTTTCCTGTTGCTGCTGCTGGAGCTGCATGATCTGCTTCTCCTGCCATCATTGCTACAACTGGAGCAGGTTGTGAAATCCAATAGTCCCACATTCCAAAGAATATTGCGCCACCAACAATACAAATTCCTAGCATTATAGCTAACATTTTTCCAGTTCTAGCTGAAGTTGTTCGATATACTTGGTGTGCTGATTCGTTTGCTGGGTGTTCTGTTTCGTTACTCATTTTATTCTCCTAATGATGGGGGTTCTTTGACTCGAATGGATAGTAGTACTTGCCACCTAGACCAAATGGGTCATCAGTATCTGCAAGTTTTCCTTTTCCTGAGCTATGAATCATGTTTGCCAAGAATACTGCCATGCTAACACCAATAATCATTGCGCCTACAGATGCAATCTGGTTCATAGCAATCCATTCTGGGATTGGTGGATAATCGAAAACTCTTCTTGGCATTCCATACAAGCCAAGTACATGTTGTGTAAAGAATACCAATATTGTACCTACAAATGACAAGAAAAAGTGTATCTTGCCCATAGTTTCATTATACATTCTACCTGTAACATATGGGAACATGTAGTAAAGATAGCCAATTGAACCAAATGCAATAGTACCCATTACAAA
>JAMHKW010000036.1:0-9860 GCA_028439805.1 Candidatus Nitrosopumilus sp.
TCTTATTGGTAGATCTTTACCTTCAATGATCTCTTTTGAGTGCATTGCAGCCATAGCGTGTTCAGATGTTCCAATCATGTAGAGATCTTCTTCTTCAATCTTGTAGATTACCTCTTCAAAATCATCGGCAATTACTGCTCCTTCCATTGATTCTCGATTAATCATGTATGGGGGTTGAATTAGAGAATATTCTTTTTTTGCAAGAAAATCTAATGCATAATGAATTAATGATTGATTTAATCTCACTAGATCATTTTTTAGATAATAAAATCTTGCTCCTGCAACCTTTGCTGCTCTTTCCAAGTCCACTAAATCCAAATTCTCAGAAATATCAATATGATCATTTATTTTAAAATTAAAATCTGGGATTTTTCCCCATTTTCTAAGCTCTTTGTTAGCACTTTCATCTGCCCCAATAGGGACTGATTCATGAACCAGATTTGGAATTGTTAATGCCAATCTAGAATACGTACTTTCAATAGTTTCTTGTTCTGATTCTAACTTTGCAAGTTCATCTGAGACTTGAATCATTTCATTTAAAATTTGAGTTGTATTTTCTCCTGCTTTTTTCTTTTGAGATATTTGAATACCTACCTCGTTTTTCTTTTTTCTTAAATTATCTGTTTCTATGATAAATTCACGTCTTTTTTGATCAGATTTTATTAATTCATCTAAATCAAAATCTACAGATCTTGCTTTGAGCATATCTCGAATAACCTGTGGTTTTTCTTTGATTAATTTTGGATCTAACATTATTCAATCACCTTTAATGCAACCTGGACATGCTCTAATACTTCATCAATAGTAGCAATAAGTTGTTTCATGTTCTTCTTACTTTCAAAATTAAAAACTAGTTTGTTATCAATATTTTCAACATAAAGACTCAATCCTTCTGGAAAATTTACATTATCAGGTTCAAGCGCTTTTTTAACGGTTTGAGCCTTTTCTTTTGATATGTTATTGAGAATTACTTGGACTTGACACGTTAATGACATTTACTTCTAAATAATTGAGAAATTCATCCAATTTGTCTTTAGTTATTTTTGCTCCTGCTGCTGCATCATGACCTCCTCCCATTCCATCAAATTTCTCAGCACCTGTTCTCATTAATTCACTGAGATTTATGTCAGATTTGCAACTAAAGGATTTTCTTGATGAAAATTTTATTGTGTTTTCTTCCCCCTTGGTTCTCAAAATTACAATTTTTCCAGCATTTTTTGGTGAACCTGCAATTAATGACGAAATAGTACCCGTCATTGTTTCTGGTACTATATCTTCACCATTTACCATTACACAAGTTTCACTCTCTGAAATTCTCCATCTTTCATTTGATAAAATATTCATATATTCTCTGATCATCTTTCTATATTCAATCAGAATACTTTCACCCTCTCTTAGTATCTTATTTCTATCTCCCATACATACTGCCATTCCAACACCTGAATGATTGATTCTTCCACATGAATTTAGCATAGTTGAAAATTCTCTTCCATCTCGCAAGAAGCTTCTCTTATCTTCTCTTGGAAATGTGTATGTGTATCCAATTAACTCTGACATGATTTCAGTAGCATTTTTACCAGAAGTAAATTTAGTAATTGATTCAATTACTAGTCTTTTTTCCTCCTCGTCTAGTTCTGCTGGAACTCTCCATCTTCCTCCATCTTTTAACTGAATTCCTGATGAATTTAGAAGAGAAAGACATGCATCTCTATTCCATGTTAATCCTTCAATAAATGGCTGTGAAGTAAATGCTAGGGCATCTGGAAGTGGTCTAGTTTCTCTTCCAACTAATAATAAATCTAAATCAATATCTACTAAACCTTGTTCTTTGGCAGTATTTGCAATCTCAAAATTTTTACCTGTAAATGACTTTCTTTCTCCTTGGTCTTGCCTGTCTCCTAATGCCGAAACAACTGCAATAGCAGACAAATCTGAATTTTTCTCATCAAGGGCCATGGATGCAAGATATGCCATTCCACCTGCACAAATCTCAACTCCTCCATCAATTCCATATCTCCAAGCATTGATGACATTTTGATTGTCTAACTCTTCTTCTGGAATTTGATGATGATCTAAAACAACCCAATTATCTTCTAATGTTTCATTTAGATTCTTTGCAAAACCTCCACCTAGATCTGTAACTATGTGGAAATCTCGAGAATCTGTTTTGAAAGATTCTACAATTTTTTTACTAAATTCTTTTGATGTTCTAACAGTACATTTAGCACCTGCTCTGATTAGGGCTTTGGTGATAATACTTCCAGATGTTAATCCATCACAATCAATATGCGTTGTGACAAAAATTGATTTTTTGGACTTAATACAATCTAAAACCTTGTCTTTGAAAAATGAAAGTGATTCATCTAACGATTTTGTCATTACTCTAATTGAGCAACTACGGATTTATATTTCCAGGTTTTAGGAATCCTTCCAATCCTTTTGTAATAAACAGATAGTCTGTGAACTTTGGCTTCGATTAGTTCCAAAGATCTAACATTTCTATTATCCCCTTTGTTTACTTTGAGGTGTTTTTGAAGACCTACTGCTTTATTGACCATATTTTCAAGATCTTCAGGCATTTCTGCTTTCAAATCATTTTCTTCAAGAATCTTCTCCATACTTTTTTTGGTAATTGGTTTTATTAGAGGAATTGAGTGTTGATCTCTTAGTTTAATTCCAATTTGACTAGGAGCTAATCCATCTTTGGAATATTTTACTACTAATCCTTCAATTTCTGCAGGACTTTGTGTAATCCAAGAAGGTGCACGTAATACAGCTGGTCTAATGGAGTGTGATTTTCCATGTCTGTGAGTATGCATTCGTCCCATGATTTGGCTGATTTAAGAACAGAATTAAACGTTACTTCTACTGATCTCGTACAATATATCAAAATTTGGGGTTCAGAATAAAAGTTAAATAAGTCACTGGCTTCAAAACGAACAGGTAAATCGATATGAATACAAGATCACTTTTGATAGCAACCATGCTAACTGTATTTTTCTTCGGTGCCATCGGTGCAGCATCTGTTGCATTTGCTCAATACATGGGTAATGTTGGTGGTGCAGGAGAAACAGGATCTTACACATTAGAAGAAGCACTTGAGATTCAACGTAGAAGAATCGAAGCTGCTGAAGCAAATCCAGCATCTGGTTCAGGAACTCCGTATCTTGATGCAGATGGTGTATTCGGAGCAGCTGCTATTTCAGCTGCCATCTTTGGTGGCATTGCAGGAGCCTTACTTCTTAAAGGAAGATCTGGCAAATACGCCGCAATGGGTAGAGGATAAAAAACTCTCACTTTTCTTATTTTATTAGTCCATTCTAGTGGATACTGATCTCGTACTTTCTGATAATAAAGGAAATGTATATATCGCACAAATAGAGCCAAAATATACAATGACTCCTATCGTAGGAACTTTCCTAAGCATTCTGTCATCAATTACAGGACAATTAGGACCAAACTATGATCCATTATTCTATGATGTAATGATTTACATCTTCGGAACCATTATGTTCACAGTATTCCTTCTTGGAATTATCTCATTCTGGTTACGTGTACACGGCTGGGCTTACAAAGACAACCGTGAGAGATGGGTTGACGAATTAGACAGACACTTTGAAAGAGAAGGTATTGGTCTAATTCCAGACAACGGTAAATACTGGTAAAATTTCCTTTTCTTCTTTTCATTATTTTTAGAATCTTTAGTTGTGTTGTACATGAATTTACTATTTTAAAAAAACTTGATTTTTTACAAAGTCTGAAACATCTAATTTTCAGGTGGAAGGAAATCAGTATCTTTGGATTCATCATATGCCTTTGAAGTAAATACTGCTTTGTAGTGATATCCGTCTTGCAATGGATGATTAATGAAATGAGGTGATTCTATATCATTAACAAAAATTGTTGATTTACCCTGATCCATGTCTCTTAGAGGAAAGTCCCACATCCACAAAAAGTGACCTACTTGAAATGGATATTCTTCTTCCCATTCTGCATAAATTGTTCCATCATTAGTTAATGTGTACATTGTTCTATGACAATCTCCATTATTCAATCCTATGTTAGCTGGAATGTCTGCTTTTTTTCCATCTATTATCAACTCCAATGTTGCCTTAATTTTATACGGTGTATCCTTATCATTAATGCAAACTTTGAGAGGATCATTTTGGCTAAATTGACCTTGAATTAGACTACTTCCTACACCTATTGATATTGCAATAATTGCAGTTATTGCTAGAAACTTTAGTGTTTTCTTACGTTTTGTAGGATCTCCCATTCCTGGCCAATTCATAATATCTTGATTTTGGTCAGATTCCTTAAAGTCCTTTCTTTTATTCAGACATGTGCAAATTGCATCTAATTGAAACTTAATCTATTTTTATTTCCTGCAACAAAACTTACGTAAAACGTAATGATTATCTATAAAATGAAAAAGGTTGTGGGTTGTTTAGATTACTTGCCAAGGTCGTGTTGCAAACGTGATTACATATCCGACACCAATTATGATTGATTGGTATGCGATGTTGGTATATGGAATTGGTTTGATAATTGGTTCTCCTTCAACGACAACTGTTTGACCTGGACCAAGTCCTGGACCTACTTTTGCTACATTGAGTTGGGTGTGTACGTGGTATACACCTTCTTCAAGTGCTTTTGCAGATAGTGAATATTCAACAATAGAGTTTCCTGGAATATCAAAGACATTTCCTGGTGGGTCTCTTGCCAACATCTCCCATCTGTTTCCTGCATTAGTAGATTCTGAGAAAATGGATAGCCATCCTCTAAGGTCTCTCTCTACAAGACTGACTAGTGTTCCTTGAAGTGTCAAGGTTTCGCCAGTTTCAAGAGATTGTCTGTTAAAGGTCTCATCTTCAATTCTGATGAAACGACTTTGGAGTTGTGCTTGGACACCGTGTGCATCTGCAGTTGGAAGAATTGTTTCAACCCAGTTGAAACCTAATGTTCCTAGTGCAAGTACTACAGCTAGTCCGAATACGAAAATCTTTTTTTCGACCATAGTCCTAATATCCTGAAACATAATACACAACGTTATATGTTTTACCTTCAAACCGAGGATCGATATTTAATATAATGTTAATCATTGATGATAAACAATGAAGATGATAAAAAAAATATCAAAATTATCCAATTTTAAATACTATTAAATTAATTATTTTCATGATTTTATATAAATTATATGAAAATTTCATTAGAATTCTTTACTTCTAAAACTCTTACTTTATATTCCGAATTTACATGATATAGTCATGGCACAGATGCCCGCATTAATCCCAAAAGAAGTTGAGATCCAGAGACTAAAAAAAGTCTGGCTCATCGTTATTGCTATGGGATCTACTGCAGCATCAGTCGAAGTAGATAACTTCGTTGATGGTTCTCTACATCAGACTTCTATCAGAGATAGTGCATTTACTCCAGCACACTGGTGGTTGTATTCCCACTTCATTACATTACCACTTGGATGGGGAGCAGCAGCAATCTATGATAGAAAAATTCCTATTCTTAGAGGTCCAAATAATTCAATGAACACTGGATTGAAGATGACCATTCTTGGTTACCTTGCAACCATGTTTACAATTGGTGTCAATGAGATGTGGCATTTCTGGTTTGTAGAAGAAATCTTTGCAGTTCCAAACCATTGGATGTTTAACATGGGTGTAGTAGTTGCATTCATGGGTGCACTTGCATACGTAGTCAGAGTGTATGCTCGACTCGTAGAACTAGGTGCAGAAACTCCAGGTGAGAACCCATATGTTGCAGAAATGTACAAGATGGCTTTAGAAGGCAAATTGTACAGTAGATCAATTCCATAGACAAAAAGTGCAAAAGCACACTTTTTTCTCTTTTATTATTTTAGTTATGACGTAGATCGTACCAGAGTCAGCAGTTTAAGAAAGACTTAAAAGGATTCTGAATAAGATTAATTCCATAATGACTCTTCCTAAAGGATTCGGTTCTGGCGGCGGTGGCGGTTCATCAAGCGCTGACGTAGAACGAATGATTGGACGACGCGTTGAAAACATGACTGGTATGATAACTATTTCATATTGGGCAGCATTATTGGCAACTTTTGGTGGTACTGCAGCTGGATATTTCTATTATCCTTGGGCATATCCTACAGCAAGTGGTCACTTTGCATTCATCGTACTTGCAATCATTGAGGCAATAGGTTACATCTTCTGTGTTAAAGTCATGGAAGAAGGTTCCAACAAGAATAGCAATGGTATAGTTGCTGGCAGTATTGCTGCTTCAGTAGCATTCGTACTGTTTGTATCATTATACGTTGGTTGGTAACCCGAAGGAAACCCCTTCAGACACACCAAATTCTTTTTCATTTTAATTTGTTCAAAACTACATTTTCCGGTATACTTTCATTTTGCTTTAAAATAACGATCTTCATTACACCCTAAAATTTTATATACTGACCCATTATTCTACAGCATATGGTCTGGTTAAGACGATGTACACATTACTTGTTCATAGTAGTAGTTGCAGTTAATTCTACGCTGTTGACAATTAATGCAGGAGATTATATTTTCTATACCGACTGGGCTTGGACATCATTTACGGTATTTTCAATATCGCAAACGTTGATGCTTGTAGTAGGTGCAACATATTACCTAACATTTACAGGTGTTCCAGGTACAGCGACGTACTACGCTCTAATTATGACAGTATACACATGGATAGCAAAAGGTGCATGGTTTTCACTCGGATATCCATATGACTTCATTGTAACTCCAGTTTGGCTACCATCAGCAATGCTGTTGGATTTAGTTTACTGGGCAACAAAGAAGAACAAGCACTCCTTGATACTGTTTGGCGGCGTACTGGTAGGAATGTCTTTACCATTATTCAACATGGTAAACCTGATAACAGTAGCAGACCCGCTTGAAACGGCATTCAAATATCCAAGACCAACATTGCCACCATATATGACACCGATAGAACCGCAAGTAGGCAAGTTCTATAACAGCCCAGTTGCTCTCGGTGCAGGTGCAGGTGCAGTATTGTCAGTCACTATGGCTGCGTTGGGTGTTAAACTCAATACTTGGACTTACAGATGGATGGCCGCTTGGTCAAAGTGGGACTAAAAACACTACCTTTTCCTTTTAATTTTATTAATCAAACTTAGAGTAATCTCTAAACTTTCCTTCAAATTTGATTAAAAAATATTGCACAGGTTGTGATCTTTTGTTGCCTCTTTTGACAATATGCAATCTTGTGATAATGATTATTGAAGCAACAATATGGTCAGATACTTGTAACTCCAAAACCCTTTGTAAAGTGGGCTGGAGGTAAACGCCAACTTATTCCAATTTTAAATGAAAATTTACCAAAATCTTTTGGAACCTATTATGAGCCATTTCTAGGTGGAGGGGCATTACTCTTTCATATCCTAACTGAACGAAATGGGCCAAAATGTAGCATCTCTGATCTTAACTCTGATTTGGTCTTAGCCTATACCACCATTCGAGATAGAATTGATGAACTAATTTCTTCTCTGAAAAATCATGAAAAAAATTATCAAAAAGATTCAAAATCTTACTATTATTCTGTTAGAGATAGTAACCCTAGAAGCCAAATCGAAAAGACATCAAGACTGATCTTTTTGAATAGGACTTGTTTTAATGGATTGTATCGTGTTAACAGCAAAGGAAAATTCAATGTCCCTCTAGGAAAGTACACAAATCCAAATATCATAAATGAGGAGAACCTACGTTCTGTTAGTGACATATTTCAATCAAGTAGAATTTCAATAAAATGCCGTGATTTTGAAGCTGTTTTACGAGATGCCAAAAAAGGAGATCTTGTATACTTTGATCCTCCATATCAACCAGTTAGCAAAACTGCAAACTTTACTAGTTATACAAATAAGGATTTCACATATGATGATTTGAGTAGACTAGCAGAACTTTGTATGAAATTAGATTCAAAGGGATGTAGAGTTCTTTTATCAAATTCTGATTCTAAAGAAGTTTCAGATATGTTCTCAACTAAACCTTGGAAAGTAAACAAAATTCAGGCAAACCGTTCAATTAACTCAAACTCTAAAAAGAGAACTGGGCACTTTGAACTGTTGATTAAAAATTATTAGAAGCTTCGAACGGGATCTGAACCCGTGACCTTTACATTACCAATGTAACGCTCTACCAGACTGAGCTACCGAAGCATAAATTTACCCTGTAGAAAATCCTTATAATTCTTCATCCTTGCGGCATACGCTGTAAACTGTTAAATTTCACGCACATTTTTACCAATTTGGAGGAGTAATCAAGCCTGGCCAAAGTAAGCACTTTGTGCTTTTGGACATGCAGGACTTAAGATCAAATAATGGGTGATCCTGTCTTTCAGGAGTTCGCGGGTTCAAATCCCGCCTCCTCCACTATTCTATTTTGGATGTTTGATTCCTCTAGCGTTTAGGACTTCGTAAACATCTGGCAGTGAAAATACAAAACCAACATGTACACAATCTTTTTCGTCACAGAGTTGACAGAATAATTCTCCTTTCTGAACTGCAACTTCTGCAATTCTATTTTTAATATTGTCTTTTAATATTACACGATCATCATCAACAGAAATTTTTTCAATCTTTGGAGCATATCTTGCAAAGGTTTTGTCCTTTTGCATCATCTCTTCTAACATGTAAGTTACATAACCTGAAAAACTATTGACACCTTTCATTGCAAGGTCGTCTTTACTCTTTTGATAAACTCCATGGAATTTATCATAAACAGTCTCTGAAACAGTGATTGATTTGAATCCAGCTTTTGGCAATTTACTTTTCCTTACCGTACATTAAGGTACTCAAGTATATAATGTTTTATTTTAAAAATGGGCTGAGTATGTAAATGAAAATTAGTCTTTATACAATACCTTAATCCAAGAGCACTATGGGCAGAGGCTATTCAGCTGAGAAGATGAGACAAAAACTAATTTTGCTTTTAGATGATTCTAAATCTGGAATGTCTGGAGTTGAAATTTCTGACAAAATTGGTGTCAATCGACTTACCATGACAAAGTATCTCAAAGTTTTCGCAGCTGAGGGATTACTACGACAAAAAAATATTGGAAATATTACGCTGTGGTTTTTAGAACCAGGACAAGAATCTTACAATTTTCCTGATGATTATTTTAAAATCACTCAACAATATCTTGATTATTTAATCAAGGGATATGAAGACCAAGTTTATTCTCTAATTCGTAATTCTTTACATTCTGGTGCAACAGTAAATCGCTTAATTCTTGAAATAATCTTACCTGCCATTGATTCTGTCAAGAATTTATATGATGAAGGCAAGATTGGGACGGCTGAGCAAAATCTCCTTAGAACCACAATTTCAAAATCACTCCAAATATTTAATCAACTTCCTATAGTTTCAGATCCAAAAAAGAACATAGTTGTAATAGCATCTGATGCACAAAGTCTCTTGTTTTCTGAAGCTGCATCATCTGCTTATCATTCAGACGGTTGGAGAGTTTCTCATTTAGGTGATATGTCTTCAGTAATCAATGTCTTATTTGATCTTGATTTTCAAAAATTAATTGGAAAAATTTGGAAACAAAAACTAGGAATTCTGATAGTAGTTGTATTCTCACAAACTGATGAAGGGTTGAACTTTTTTGCAGACTCTATTAATCCTATGATAAAAAAATCTGGAAAACGTATGAGATTAGCACTATGTGGTAAAGTATCCAAAAAAACCAAAATTGACTCTGATTTGTTGTCTGAAAAATTCGAAGATATCTTACAGTGGTCTCAAACAGTATCTCAAAATTTAAAATGATAAAAAATGGGCCCGATGTGATTCGAACACATGACCTTTCGATTATCAGTCGAA
>JAMHKW010000036.1:9870-13104 GCA_028439805.1 Candidatus Nitrosopumilus sp.
TTAATTGAGCAGCCAATTGATGGGTCAAAATCATTTTCAATTTTCTCACCAGATAATAATTTCTGCATGTTGTTAATCATGGTCTTTTCTGTAGCTATGTCATCTGGTTTCATAGCATTGTCAATTTTTCCATGAAAAACTAGCTGTTTTTGACTGTTGAACAAGAATGGGTCTGGAGTACACATTGCCCCATATTTTTTGGCAATATCTTGTGTTTCGTCAACTAGATAGTCAAATCCAAATCCTTTCTCTTTTGCTGTTTGTTTCATCGCATCAAAACTATCCTCAGGATAATCCGTAGAGTCATTACTGTTAATTCCTATTATTGCAATCTCTTTTCCGAATTTCTCATAAATCTCATTTAATGCATCTGCTTTTGCCTTAACATACGGACAATGATTACACATGAAAATTATCAGAATTCCTTTGTAATCTTTGTAATTATTTAACAAGTGTTTTTTATCATCAATTCCTAATAATTCAAAATCTGGCGCAATATCTCCTGATTTCAGTTTTACTTGTGATTCTAAAAGTACCATAAAAAAAATTATCTTGCTTTCAAATAAAATTCTTGCCAAGAAGACAACAATTAAAATCCACACAATAACCCTTCTTCATGTGGGCCGGTAGTATAGCCTGGTAGTATACCCGCCTTGCACGCGGGGGGTCACGGATTCAAATTCCGTCCGGTCCACTTCTTATTGCCCCCGATCTATGCTGAATTTCAGACTGCTGGATGGATTTAAATAGGATAAGTTTGGATTTTCACTTATGACAAGTGCAGCAGATGGGTGGCCTGTATGGATTCCGCTTATTGTTGGTTTAGCTCCAGGTTTAATTTACTGGTTAGCAATTACCGCAAAGAGAAAATAAAACCTACATCTATTTTTAATTTCTTTTTATTATATTTTGTTTGTGTAACTTTAGGTTAAACGATGTTACCTTTCTTGTTCACTATATGATATGTTACACGAAATTAAACTAGCATTTCTAAGAAATTCATATGCAGAAACTTGTTTTTAGTATATTTTTGATTTTACTTTTAGTTCCATTTTCACAAGCATTCTCTCAGGAATATGATAATACTCCAACACTTTCTGTTTCTATACCAATAGATAGACAATCTGTTCATCATGATTCTGAAGGGCATACTGTTGTATCTGGACTAGTTGAAAACAACAACTCATTTGCTTCTGTTATCGATGTTGAATTGCAAGTAAACTTTTTTGATGATCTTGATTCTACTCCATTAGAACAAGTAATTGGTTTTACTACGCTACAAGTAATTCCTCCAAATGGACAGTCCCCATTTAGCATACGTTCTGAAACCTCCAATCCTAACATCACTCAGGCATCTGTCTCTCTTTTACCATTTGATTCCACATCTGCAAAGGAAAACGATCTTACAGTATTTTCCACTGAAGTCTTTTTAGATTCCTCATTACACTTTTCTGGAGTTTTACGAAATGGAGGAGACACTATTTCTGACACTAATGTTTACCTTACTTTCTATGATGGTTTTGAGCCATCAAGAATACTTGGAGTTTCTACAATAGAACTTGGCAATGTGGAGCCTAATGCTGAGGTAACTTTTGACCTTGATGAGAAAATTAATGCATCCTCAAAAGGATTTTTACTATTTGCAGAATCTGATATCTCATCTTCTAATTTTGTTGATGTAAAAATCCCTGCACTTCAATCTTTGACAAAATTAGTTACTATCTCTGATGTCACTGTTAAGGACACTTTGGGAAACAAGCTTTCTGAAATAAAACTTGGCTCAACTGTAAATATTGAAAGTGAAACACAGATTCAATTTGCAGCAGATCCACAATCCAATGAAACTGCTTATACTTACTATGTTCAGATAAAAGAAACTCCTACAACTCGTGATCAAACCCCTACTGTTGAGTATATTGGTAAATTTGATGGACGCTTCATTGGTACAGGGCTTGAATCTCAAAGCATAGACTGGATTCCAGAAAAAAAGGGATTATTTTTCATTGAGACATTTGTTTGGGATAGAAACAATATCCCAATAGCCGAACAAGGCCCTATTGTTATAATTTTTGTAAACTAGTAGACTTATTTTCAAAGAATTCTATTGATTTGCATGTCTGAATTCTCTCTTATTGCTACTGGTGGCACATTTGATATAATTCATCGAGGGCATCTAACTTTACTTTCAAATACATTTACGATTTCTGATAAAGTAATAATTGGATTAACCAGCGATGAACTTGCTGAAAAAAAGGGAAAGATCTTAATCAACAAATATGAAAAACGACTTGAGAATTTAATTGCAGTTATTTCAAAAGAATTTCCTAATTCTTCATTTCAAATCAGCAAACTAGATAATGATTTTGGACCTGCTGTTTTAGAGAAAGAAGTTGAAGCTTTGGTAGTTAGTGATGAAACAAATAATCAGGGTGTTATTTTAAATCAACTTAGAGCAGAAAAGAAACTTCCGCCTGTTGAAATTATAACAGTTCCAATGTTTTTGGCAAAAGATGGCACAAGAATATCTACAACTAGAATTAAAAACTCTGAAATTGACCCCGAGGGAAACTTGTCATCAATTGACTAATAGCTTGTCTAACTTTGAGTAATTGGAATAAAACAAAATTCTTGAATTGAGTCTAATGGCAATTATCAATCACATGATGAAAAAAATTGATACTGATGTCTCAAATCTGAAGCAGGGACTGCAACCTCAAAATCTCTCATATTGGTATGATAAAATTATCCAAGAAACAATTGAGATGGCACCTCCTTGGCTTCAAGATAAAATTAAAGTCCATCAAGATCCTATACTTACAATGAAATTTAATTTAGATATTTCAAAACGTGCAGTTAGATACTTTATGATTGTTATTGACAATAATTTAGATGATATGCCATATTCTACTAAACTATATTTTCTCAAAGTTCAAGAGATAATGTCCACTGAAATGGATAAATCTCTAGTTTAATGCATTTTTTTTATTTTAGGCACAAATCAAAGCTCTAACTATCTATATCCAATAAATCTAAATTTTTTAGTACAATGGAACTATACAAATCAAAGTATTCTGATAGAAAAAAATCTGGAAGAAATTACAGAGAAGAAAATGGACCATCTCGCTCTTTTAGAAATTCTAGTAATGATAGAAGCTCAAGATATTCTAGTAATGATAGAAGAGAAGAATCTACAACTGTAACTTGTGCTGATTGTAGTGTTGAATGTCAAGTTCC
>JAMHKW010000037.1:0-13031 GCA_028439805.1 Candidatus Nitrosopumilus sp.
AATCTAAGAAGACTTTGTCTTGGTGAAATCTCATTTCTAAAACTCTTTCCAACTTGACCAATTCCTAAAGGAAGTTTTCCTCGCATGGTCTTGTAGAGTCTAGGGAAATCTACAAAAATTGATTGACATGTCTCAGGTCTAAGGTATGCTTCTTCTTCTTCAGGTCCAATACCAACTCTAAACATCATATTGAATTTCTTTGTCTTTTCAAAATCTCCTTTACATTTTGGACACTTTATGTTATTTTGTGAAATAGCATTATCAAATTCATCTAAATCTGCACTTTCAGGAATTTCAATTTGTGCAATCTCTGCAATTGTTCGGTCTGCTCGAAATGTTGAATTACATTTTGTACATTTTATTATTGGATCAGCAAAATTACCCAAGTGACCTGATGCTTCAAAAACTGATTTTGACATTATTTGAGATCCATCAATCTCAAGCATTCCATCTCTTCTGATAAGCTCCCTTCTCCATAATTCAAGAAATTTATTTTTTAAACTAACTCCAGATGGTCCATATTCCCAGAATCCAGCTTGTGCATCTCCATAAACCTCACAGCTAGGAAAATAAAATCCACGCTCAAGTGCTAATTTCATAACTGTATCATAGTCCATTATCCAGTTCTCCTAATCATTGCATAAATTTCTACGCAAACTCCTTTGCCTTTCTAATATTCTCAAAGTCATCTCTGTCATCATCAATTGGGGTCTCTAAAATTATAGGAATTTTCTGCTTATTGGCAAATTTTACAACAGACGAAATGCCTTTTTCTCCAATTCCTCCTAGTCCTAAATGATAATGTCTATCAAGATTACAACCAATATCTCCCCTAGCATCATTTAGGTGAAGTATTTTCAAATTTTTTATTCCTACATATTTTTCAAATTCATCAAAAGTCTCCTTTACTTTTTTTTCAGTTCTCAAATCATATCCTGCAACAAATGCATGACATGTATCAAAACAAACACCAAATTTTTTTGCAGGTTTTAATTGATTAAAAATTTCTCCTAACTGTTTAAAATTAGAACCAACAGAGTTTTTCTGACCTGCAGTGTTCTCTAATAAAATAACTACATCATTTTTTGTTTGTCCTGCTTTTGTTAATCCTTCAACTAGTTTCTTAATTCCAGCCTCATCACCTGTTCCTAAATGACTTCCAAGATGTGTCACAAGATATGGAATTCCTAACTTTGCACATCTTTCAATTTCATCAATCAAAGTCTTTACAGATTTTTCAAATCCTTCTTCTTTTGGAGTAGCAAGATTTGGTAGATATGGCATGTGTGCACAAGTTGCAAGTCTATCGATTTTACTTGATTTTAGTTTTGATTTAAAATTAGAAATATCATTTTTAGTGAGTTCTTTTGCATGCCATCCTCTTGGATTTCTTGTAAATATCTGAAAAGCAGAACATTTTCTTTCAACTGCATTATCTACTGCTTTGTCAATTGATCCTGCTATTGAGACATGACAGCCGATCTGCATATTTGTTCATTTTCTTAAAACATAATTTAAATCAGCATCTGAACTTTAAAACCAGATTTTTAAGTAAATTAAGTAAAGCACTATTATGCTTGAACTTGGACAAGACGAAATTGCAAAGTATCCTTTCTTAGCAGATGCTGGTCAATATCTCAAAGATAAGGGATTTACACTTGAACAATTTGGAGTAGACCCTGATCTAAAACAGCTAGTTGAGAAGGCATTTGAGAGAATTCAGGTTGCAGCAGATGGAAAAATATACAAATCCGATCTAATTGGAGACCAGGTCTCAAAAGAGGCAGCACTTCCTAGGGAGGTTTTCTCATTTCTTTTAGCCATAGTATTATTGAAACTAAGTGGCACACACACACTAATCAAGAGATTTTCACTTGCAGAAGCAAGACGTGCAGAAAAATATCTTGAAAAAGATTTAGCAAACATTTCAGATGTATCAAAAAAAGAATTAGCAATTAAAGTAATTGATGATCTCTTTTCAGTTAAAGTTGAAAAACTCGATGATTACTTTGTTATTCCTGTATCTAATTATCTAAAACACTCGATTAACTTTCATGAAAGAGAATGGAAGTTAATTAACAGACATGTAGAACATGGACAAGTCTTTCTTACTCCACATGAAACAGTTAGATTGATAAGAAAAGAATTGGGAACATACATCAATTCTAAAATCATTAACGCAAAAACACCTACAATGATTCCTGGCTTTGAGGATTCTGTAAACAAACTAGTATCATTATCAAAAAAGTTTGTAACTTTTACTGTAACTACTGGAGAACATCCACCATGTGTTAAACATGCAATTGAAGTACTTGAAAAAGGTGAAAATCTTTCTCATTCTGGACGATTCATGTTAGCTACTTTTCTATTATCACGAGGTCAATCTGTAGAACAAATTGCACCATTATTCAAAAACGCCCCTGATTATAACGAACGAGTTACACTTTACCAACTAAATCATCTAGCTGGAACTTCTGGAAGTGGCACAAAATATTCTTGTCCTTCTTGTGAGAAACTAAAAACACAAGATCTATGTTTTGCTATACCAGAATGTGATAACATCATTAATCCATTACAGTTTGGAAAAAAGAGAAAATAATGCAAGAAGCTGATATTAAATTCCTAGAGGATTCGTTCAAAAAATATTATTTTGAGCATTTTGATCTAATCAGAGTACCTGAACGCACTTTTGAAAGAGAATTTGGTTATCAAAAATTCAACTCTGGAATGATTCGTCATATCTCAGTAAAAGATGACAAGGAATTACATCTATTATTAATGAAAAATATTCCCTCTGATGTTTATTGCTCAAATGCATATTACTCATTTCCTAATTTACCAATGAACGAAAAAGATTGGAAAGAAGCAGATTTAATTTTTGATATAGATGCAAAAGATCTTAATTTGTCTTGCAGAGAAGATCACACAGTTTCAATATGTAGTGAATGCAGTGAAGTTTCAAAGAATTCTAAGCACTGTTTAAAATGTAATTCTACAAAAATAGAAAAAAAATCATTACCATGTAAAAATTGTATTGATTCCTCAAAAATCGAAGTATCTAAACTATCTGAAATTTTAATTGATGATCTAGCAGTATCTAAAGAAAATATTCATGTATATTTTTCTGGCAATGAAGGATTTCATGTTTACGTGTATGATTCACAATTCCAAGAAATTGGTTCTAGAGAGAGATCAGAACTTTCAGATTACATTATGTTTAATGGAATTATTCCTGAAACATTTGGAATGAAGAAATTCAAACCAAATCGTTCATCTTTTCCAAATTTTGATGAAAAGGGATGGAGAGGAAGATTCTCTAAACAGATATTTGGTTCTAAATCAAAACGAACAAAAATTATTTCAGAATTACTTGCAAATGGTTATCCTTCTTTTCAAAAATCACTTGATGATGTATCAGAAAAAATTGGAGTAAAAATTGATCCTAATGTAACTATGGATATTCATAGAATCTTTAGATTGCCTGGCTCTATAAACAGCAAAAGTGGTCTCACAAAAATTCTTTGTAAAAATTTAACTGAATTTGATCCATATTCTGAAGCATCTTTTCTTAGTGATGAATCCGTAGAAGTTCTTGCAAACTCTCCAATAGAATTTTATCTCAAAAACAAAAAATTTGGTCCTTTTATCAACGAAAAAGTGACTCTTCCAACATTTGCAGCAGTCTATATGATTTGCAAAAAACTAGCAACAATAGCTTGATTTTGCCGGTAAGACATTAATTTACCAATTCACAACAAAATTTAGTTTTGTATAGCGCCTCTACTGATAAGCAGACTCCACCCCCTGATACTGGAAAATTCATCCGGTTAGGCGTTGTTGCCATTATAGGGATTGTAATTTTTGCCCTAGTTGGAAATCAGGCAGTAATTTTATCAATGAATTTCACTGAATTTGGCGATCAATTCACCAAACCTCTCTATTACACTCTAGTTTCTACAATAATTCTATCTGCAATTGCTCTTGTGCGTGTAAATATTGCTGGAAGATCTTCGATTTTCTGGTATGCCATTAGCACTGCAATTGGATTTCTTGGTAAGGGAGGACAACAACCTGTTGCAAGTGATATTGCAAGTTTTAAAGATTATAAAATAACTACTCTACAATTTGTTATTTGGCAAATCACAAAGATTTTGCTTTTTGGAGCATTCTTTGCAAATATTATGTTTGGATTTGCAGCAATATCTTTTATTGATGGAAATACTCTTGGCATTGAAAATCTACCAAAATTATTTTCTCTACCATTTGTAACTCCTGAAACTGATCCAAGTTATGCAGTTGAAAATGTCGTTCCAATGATTCCTGCATTAGTAATATTAATTCCACCACTTCTTGCCGCAATTGGAATACGTTTAGTTTTGTATGTTGGAATTCATAGAATTATTAATGTTATAACTTCATTTATTCATGATTCAAATGATGGAAAGCCTAGATATCTAAATTATGTTTCAACTATTGAAGGAATAATTGGTATTGGTATAATTTGGGTTAGCTTTAATCTCTTCTTTACAGATCAAATTGATTATAATACAAGATATGTAATCGGTGGTACACTAATCATTGGTTTTGCATTAATTGCATTTTCAGTAGCTGATAGAATTAGAGCACGTGTTCTAACTCATATGTTTAAGAGAGATGTATACATTAGAATTTTAACAATTATTGCAATTGCAATTATTGTAGCAGGAGTTGTTTCTGTTAACAACAGTATTGCTGATGCAAAGAAGATTGAATATCTAGGACCATATACTGCTCAACAAATTGGTGTTAATAGATATCTTGGTGAATTAAATGATGTACAAGAAAATATTCATGATGTACAACTAACATCAGTTTCTCTAAATAATATTAAAAATTATGTCCAACAAAATAGTGATGTTCTTGATGTAATTCGAGTTTGGGATTGGGAAGCAGCTTTTGCTAAATTAAAGCCTGAAATTGGACTTATTCCTTATGTTGACTTTGAAGATAATGATATTCTTCGTTTTAACAATACTTTGTATTGGACGGCTTCTATGAAACCAATCCTACCCACATCTGTTAGCCTTGAAAACAGATGGTATAACGAGCATCTTGTGTATACACACGTTCCAGATGGGTTCCTTACTCTTGAAGCAACTGATGGTCAAATTGTAGATAGTAGTGAATTTTTCAAACAAAGAGAGATTTACTATGGAGAAGGTGGATTATTTGAGCAAACCTGGTCTGGTTATCCTAATTCAAGGGGTTCAGAAAGTGCTGAACTTGGAGGAGTGCTTTATTCAGGTTCAGGTGGATTAGATATTTCACCACCACTAAGTTGGACATTTGAGCCAAACTTTTTGCTTTCATTTCCAACTGAATCAGTCCATATAATGAGATACAAAGATGTTCATGATAGAATGGAGATTCTATATCCTTACTTCCTCTATGATCTATTTGGAAAAGAATTAGATTCACTTCCTGTTACTGACGGAAAAAATTCCTATTGGTTAATTCCATTAATTATTGGATTTGATACAGGTGATGTTCCTTGGTCTGTTGGAAATCCATACTTACGTTTGGTAGGTTATGCACTTGTTGATTCATACAATGGTGACATTCAATTACTAAAAACTGGTGATGATTTCTTTTCAGAAATGTTTGCTAGTCAATACTCTGAACAATTCCAGTCAATACCAAAATGGTTAGAAGAACAAATCAGATATCCTGTTGAGCTATTTAATTGGAAAACAGAGATGTACAATATTTACCACGTAAATAATGTTGAGACATTTATTCAAGCCAATGAGTTCTATGAAATTCCACGAGGTCTTGATACTTATTATGTTCAAGCAAAACCACCTGGTTTTGAACAAACTGAATTCCTAGGACTACTCTCATTGGAATTAAAAGGCTCTCAAGGTAGAAACCTTGCAGGATACATGATAGTTGAAAATGATCTTACTGATCTAGGACACTTACAATTCTATGAAGTTCCACTAAACTCCACAACTAAATTAATTGGTCCTACAGCAGTTAGAGAAGCACTTGATAGAGATCCAGAATTTGCACAACTAAAAACACTCTTGAGAAATCCAAGAATTGGTGATAATATCTTGTATCGTGTAGGTGATCATGATGTCTACTTTATTCCAGTATATACTGCAGGTGCAGGTGGAGTAGTTGCCCAATTAGGTACTATTGCAGCAGTAGGTGCAGCATTTAATGGAGAATATTTTGTAGGATTAGGCGATACTCAAGAAAAAGCATTTGAAGCATATTTAAAGAAAGTTTCTGGTGTGGCATCAACTGTAACAACTGCTGATGATGATTATGTTGAATTAGGTAAAAATGATAGAATTGATATCATAAAATTAATTTTTGAAGAAAATAATATTGTAATTGATGAACCAACAGCGGTACAAGTTCCAATATCATTTAATGAAGGTCAACTATTCTTCTTTACTGAAAATGATCGTGCAGACACTGAAGAGTTCTTATCTGTATTCATTGATGACTTTGTAAAACCACGTAGTGATAGGGTGTTAATGTGGCAAGAAGAAACTATTCTTAATATTGGAACAATACTAGTCAAAGATGGAGTACCTGAGATGCATTATATCTCAATTGAGGTAGGCAACTAATTGCTACTTGTTGTTGATAATGGTTCCATATATACAAAAAATTTAACTGACTTTCTAAATAAAAAAAATATTTCATTTGAAATACAAGTACCACAACTTTTAGATTTAAACTCACTTGAAAATTATGATACTGTAATTTTATCTGGAAGAAAAAAAAATGAAAAAAAGACCAATGAAATTAATTCCAAAATTATAGTTTATTCTATTAAAAATAATATAAAATTACTTGGAATTTGTTATGGTGCTGAAATTTTAGCTCTTACTTTGGGAGGAACAATCAGAAAGACCTCTTCACTTCATAAAGGAAATGAAACAATTAAAATTTTTAAAGAAAATCCAATCTCTAGTAATTCTTTAGATGTCTTTGAAAGTCATTCATTTGAGATATCTAAATTACCTAATATGTTGATTCCACTAGCAGAATCACAACATTGTAAATATGAAATAATTCAACATGAAAAAAAATTAATCTTTGGAACTCAATTCCATCCAGAAATGAGTCAAGATGGTCACGATTTGATTGAAAAATTCTGTTCACTCTGATTGATTTTAATAACTCTCAAAATTTCTTCAATTTATGGAGCAAGAAGATCATGAATTATTTCTGCCCCTTGTTGATGAAGAAAATATTTGTCTTCCATTACCAATTAACGTTGTTTCAAAATATTGGAATATTGAATTACCTATGGCCGAAGCCATAGAAACTGCAAAAAAATATTCAGAATTTAATGGTAGTATTATAATTGAAGGAATAGAATCAGCAGAAAGACATGGTCTAACATGTAAAATAGTAAATTCCTCTTTATCAGAGTTGAAAAAAATTATTGATTCTGGAATACCTCCAATAGTTATTCTTCCAGGAATTCCTGAAATTACACAACATGCATCAATTATTACTGGTTATAATGATGAAGAAAAGACAATTCTTCATTATATTCAGAAAGGAAATCAGGAGGGTGAACAACAAGAAGGAGCCATTCCACAAAATATCTTTGATAAGGAATGGTCTGAAGAAGGGAGATTGCTGATAATACTTGCTCCATCAGAAATTTTATCATCTGTAAAACTTGAAAATGATTCTACTGACAAATCATATAGATTGTGTTTTGCCTCTGAGAGATCAAATATTCTAAAAAATTCCTCTGAAACACTGGAGTCATTAAAGCAAGCCATAGAACTTTATCCAAATAACTCTACTGCATTGCATCTATTGGGCTCTGTAATGAATGAACAAAATTCTTCTGAATGTGTAAAGTTTTATGAAAAATGTTTAGAACTCAATAACAGATCATATCTAACCTACAATGGTCTAGGAAATTTTCATCTCAAAACAAATCAATTTGAAAAGGCAGAAAGTTACTATTCTAAAGCTATTGAAATTGATCCAAAAAGATCTGCTAAAATCTACAAAAATCGTGCTTATCTTAGAGAAAAACAAAACAAAAACTCTGATGCAAAAGATGATCTCAAAAATTATTTGAAATATTTTCCACGAGCTCCAGATAGAGGAGTAATAGAGCAAGCCATTAGAGAATTATGATGCGGAGTGCGGGATTTGAACCCGCGGCCTTCAGCTTGGGAAGCTGACGTCATACCAGACTAAACTAACTCCGCTTAGAACATATTCAATAATTATGATTAAATATCTTGATTGAGAAACTAATACATGGATGCAAAATGTCCCGAATGCGAAAAAGTTGCAATTTTAGATGATGAAATTACGAATGTAAAATGTCCTCACTGTAACTTTGAAGCAGATTATGATGCTTATCTTGAAATTATGAAAGATCAAGCAATCAATATGGCATCTGACTATATTCCAGACAGACCTGGAATGTAATTACCAATAACTTCCTTTATCTGAGCAATCTAGATGAGATCCACAATTAGGACAAAACATATGACATGCTTGCATATCTACCATCTTGTTATCACACTTTGGACATCTGATGTCTTCTCCCATGATTACCTATGTGAATCTTGATTTAAAAATAATGTCCAAAGGTTAATTAGTCGTTTGACTTTTTTTTGGAATACTTGGCAAACTTCAAAGTTACAATTTCAGACATTAAGGGAAAATCTGTATCAAAGGAACTCAAAGACAGTGATGCAGCACCATTGTTAGGATTGCAATTAGGAAATGAAACTGATGCTACAATTGTAGGACTGAGTGGAAAATTAAAACTCACTGGAGGAAGTGACAAATCTGGTGTTCCTATGAGAAATGATATTCATGGTGCAGCAAGAAAATATGTTTTACTTTCTAAAGGAGTAGGTTTGCAAGATGCAGAAACTGGACAAAGAGTAAGAAAATTAATGCGTGGAAATACAGTATCAGAAGAAATCTATCAAGTAAATTGTAAATTTGATGGAGAATTACCAGTTGAAGCACCTGCTGAAGTTGCAGCAGAATCTACAGAAGAAAAAACTGAAGATAAAAAAGAATAGCTTAACATATACCGATTCTACATTTTGACTCATGCATTGGAGAGAAACACTTCCTGATTGGTACATTAAAAAATATGGATATCAACCATGCGTTAACATTGGAACTGCAGGTCATGTAGATCATGGAAAAACTACTCTTATTCAGGCATTAACTGGTTCATGGACAAGTGTACATAGCCAGGAATTAAAACGTGGAATTACTATTCGTGTGGGATATTCTGATGCTGCATTCTATAAATGCAAAAGTTGTGAGGAACCTTTAGGATACTCTACAACTCCAAAATGTAATAACTGTGGAAAGGAAAGTGAGTTATCTAGAGTTGTTAGTTTTGTAGATAGTCCAGGACACGAAAGTTTGATGGCAAATATGCTTTCAGGTTCTGCAGTAATGGATGGTGCATTACTACTAGTTGCTGCAAATGAGAAAGTTCCTAAACCACAAACAAAAGAACATCTTTTAGCTCTACAAACTCTTGGAATTCAACAAATAGTTATCGTCCAAAATAAAGTTGATTTACTCTCTTACAAAGAAGTCTTAGCAAACTATCAAGATATAACAAAATTTGTAAAAGGAACTCATGCTGAAAAATCACCCATAATTCCTATTTCTGCACAATCTGGTTTGAATATTGATGCGTTAATTGGTTCTATAGAATCAACAATCAAAACACCAGAAAGAAATGAAAAAAAAGATACTATCATGCATGTTTTACGTTCTTTTGATGTAAACAAACCTGGTACAAAATTAAAAACTATCAAGGGAGGTGTTATTGGAGGAAGTTTAACCCAAGGAATTTTCAATGTTGGAGATGAAATTGAGATTAAACCTGGTATTATGAATGAGAAAAAAAAGTCATACGAACCTTTACTGACAGAAATTACTTCTTTAGGAACAGCTGCAGGAATTGTTGAATCAGTAAAGCCAGGTGGTTTAGTTGCTATTGGAACAAAATTAGATCCTTCTATGACTAGAAGTGACTCATTTATTGGTTCAGTGATTGGAAAACCTGGTACACTTCCAGAAAATTCTACTCAATTAAAACTAGAAGTGAATTTGTTTGATTCTGCAGTAGGAATTACTGAGGATGTTAAAGTTAAACCAATTCAATCAGGCGAACTTCTTCGACTAAATATTGGAACTGCCCCTGTACTAGGTAAAGTTACCAAAATTAAATCTCAAAATATTGAGATTGAACTTAGACGACCTGCATGCATCTTTGAAGGTGGCAATGTAGCAATCAGTAGAAGAATTACTGAAAGATGGAGACTAATTGGTGCAGGTATAGTTGGTTGAAGTAATCTGTGACACAAATTTTCTAATTCATCTTGCAACTAGAAGAATCAAAAACATTGATAATCTCGATGTAGAAATTGGCCAAATCACTTTTGTTGTACCTCAAGTTGTTATATCTGAACTATCTAAATTAACAAAAAATCCTACAAAAACTCAAGACATACAATTAACTCTTAATTATATTGAAAATTTTAAAACAATCCCTATTCTTGGTACATTTGCTGATAAAGAATTACTTGATTATGTATCAAATAACAAAGCTATTGTTGCCACAATGGATAAAGAACTAAAAAAACAGATCAAGAATCGTGGAAGTTCTATAATGTCTTTTTCAAATGATAAAATAGTTCTAGAATCTTAGAAAAATTTAACTTTGGTCATTTCTAAATTCTGATATGGGTAATTTTACATTAGAAAGTGAAGCATTTGAAAACGGAGGAGTAATCCCTAGAAAACATGGCTATAAAAATGGAAATCTAAGTCCTCCACTAAAAATTAATGGTATTCCTGAAAACACATTATCATTAACTCTTATCATGGATGATCCTGATGCTATGGGTGCAGTTGGAAAAGTTTGGGTACACTGGGTTTTATGGAATATTAATTCCGATGTTGTAGAATTAAAAGAAAATTATATCCCCTCAGGTTGTCTTGAAGGTGAAACTGATTTTGGTGAAGTTGGTTATGGTGGACCTGCTCCCCCAGATAAAGAACATACATACATCTTCAAATTATATGCATTAGATCAAAAATTAACTGCTAGTAATGGATCCACTAAAAATCAAATAGAAGAAGCTATGAAGAATCATGTAATTGCAGAAAGTATCCTTAAAGGAAGATATTCTCCATAAACTAGACCTACATGATTTTTTACACAAAGAGTAATAAGCAAAGTTTTTTGAGAAAAAACAATTGTTAGCAAACACAAAACTTGTTTCTATAGGCAACTTTGATTTAAAATTAATTCATCTTCTAATAATTTCAATTCTTGTTTTATCATTTACTGTCTCTTTTTTGCTTCGTTCACAGGTAGCTGATTTTGGGTTCGAATTAAACGAGTTTGATCCTTTTTTTAATTATAGAGCCACTCAATATGTTGTAGATAATGGAGTTGAAGCATATTTTGATTGGAATGATAGTCTAAGTTGGTATCCATTAGGTAGAGATGTATCTGCAACTTCTCAAGTAATGCTTCATCTAACTGCTGCTACAACTTATTTGATATTTGGTGGAGGCTCAGATCTTTATGATTTTACTATAATATTCCCAGCAATCTTTGGATCTCTATCTGTAATTGTTCTTTTTGCTTTAGTTAGAGTAATAGGTGGTACTACTGCTGGTTTGTTTTCTGCTTTACTGTTTTCTATTTCATTACCAATACTAATTCGAGGTCCAATTGGTTGGTTCAAATCAGAACCTTTGGGATTGTTTTTCGGTCTTTTGACAGTATATTTACTATTAAGTGGAATAAATTCTCAAAACAAAAAAGTAGCCTTTTTCAAACTCTTAGGAGCAGGAATTTTTTCAACATTTTCTATCTCTGCTTGGGGGGGAAATCAATTCTTTATTATTCCAATAGGAATTTTTTTCCTTGCATTACCATTTTTGAGAACTGATCATAAATTCATCATATGGGCAATTCCTCTTTACACAGTTACTACAGTTTTAGTTTCTTTAGGATTTGAACGAGTAAGTTCCAATTTCCTTTTTGGATTGGGAGGAATTTCATTAATAATTCCAAGTATAGTTATGATATGTATTATTTTTATTCAAAAAAAATCAATTCATAAAACAAGAACAGGGCTATTATTTTTACTAGGATTTTTAATAATTACCTCACTTTTGTTGTATATTTATTTTAATTCTGAATTAGAGCAACCATCTTATCGATATCTGAATACCTTGAATCCTTTTATGACTACTAATCACCCATTAGTAGATTCTGTATCAGAACATGCAACAACAACACTTGAACAATCATTTCTATTTCATTCAGTTTTAATGATTTTTGCAGGAATTGGAATATGGTTACTCGTTAAAAATTTTCAAAATAAAAATTCTAGTTTTGTAAAAAATGATATGTTATTATTTTCATTAATTTTGGGAATTGTTGGAGTATATGTGAGTTCAACTTTTGTTAGACTAGAAGTATTTGGTTCAGTTGCTGTAATTGTTTTAGCATCTTTGGGTTTAACTGCTTTAACAAAAGAATTTTTCAAAAATAAACCTGAATTCATAAATGTTATAGAATATGAAGAACCTGAATCTATCTCAGAATATGAAGAACCTGAATCTATCTCAGAATATGAAGAACCTGAATCTATCTCAGAATATGAAGAACCTGAATCTATCTCAGAATTTGAACTTATAGAACAAAAACCTGAAGTCAAAAAACCAATTGGTAAATTGATTAAATTATCATTTGTTACAGGAATTATAATTTTATTAATGATTCCTATGATTTTTCCGATAAACGGTAATGTATTTACTGTAACTAATGTTCCTCCAACAATTCTTAATGGTGGAACCACATTTTCAGTAGTTACTACTGATTGGCTAGATTCAATGGAGTGGATAAAAAATAATACTTCAGAAGATGCAGTAATTGCTGCTTGGTGGGATTATGGATATTGGATTCAAACTAAAGCAGAGAGAGCCTCATTAGC
>JAMHKW010000038.1:0-12695 GCA_028439805.1 Candidatus Nitrosopumilus sp.
TATTAATTCCAACATTACAGCATATGGAACAAATTTGTAATTAGCAAGAACACTCTCAAATTCTAAAGATTCTGCAAATCCCTGCGTAAGACGCATCAAAATATGAACTGCCACTAGTGCTACTGCGGCTATAGCAGTTCCATAATGAATTTTCATAATTATACTTTCTCTCATCTTATTCACCAAACATTACCGCTAATCCATACATCATTGCAACTGCTGCGAGAACAATTGAGGAATAGATACCTATCTTGTGTCTGTAGTTTTGAGATGCTGGTTCATAAGGATAATCAGGTCTTGAAGGTTTTCCTACACCAATTCCTCCATGTCCTAACATTACTCGAACTCCATTAACAGTATGAAATACACACATTCCAATTACAATTGCTAAAATAATATGTCCCTCAATGGTTTGCACCATTTCCATCATTTCATCCCAACCAACTTGGCCACGAAGAATATTACTTGTTTCATAAATGTGAGCTATAAAATATGCTAAAAGTCCTAATCCACTTAATCGCATTAACCAATATGCAACTCTCTCAATTCCATAACGAGTTGGATTAGCCATTCCTCCAATGCCTTCTTTATGTTCGTCTTGCGTCATCTAATACTTCCTTTCCACTGGCTGGTACTTAGTAATTGTGACTGGATGTGTTTTCATGATTGGTTCATTTGGATCATAATAAGCAAGTGTATGATGTAAAAAGTTTGTATCATCACGTTTAGGATAATCAGTTCTTGCATGTGCCCCACGAGATTCTTTTCTGTTAATTGCACCAATCAATACAATCTCAGCTACTCTGAACATAGAATCAAGTTCCATAACATTTGAAAAGTTTGTGTTATACTCTTTTGCTTGATCATCAACATGTTTCCAAGTTTGTGTTTTTAGCTCACGAATTTTCTTAAGACCTGTAATTAGATCAGTTTCATTTCTGTAGACATATGCCTTTTCATTCATAGTGTCAGTAAGTTGTTGCCTAATTTCATATGGATTTACATCACCATTTCCTCGAAAGATTCCATCATAGATTCTCTTTTCTTCTGCTTCAACTAAATGATGAGGCCAAGGAATTGATGGGATACCTTTTTGAATATATTCTGCTGCTAATTCTCCAGTAATTTTACCCCAAACTATGCATTCGGAGGTTGAATTTGCGCCTAATCGGTTAGAGCCATGAACACTATTACATGCAGCCTCACCTGCAGCCCAAACTCCTTGTATTTCTGTTGCACCTTGAATATCAGTATGAAGTCCGCCCATCATATAATGACAAACAGGTCTAACATCAAGCAATTCTTCAGCAGGATCAATACCAGAAAATTTGATAGATATTTCTCTAATTCCACCTAATTTTTCTTTAATTACTTCATCTCCAATATGTCTTAAATCAAGTTTCATACAATCAGCTCCAGTTTCATGTTTGAATCCACGACCTTCTTGAATTTCTGTCATAATTGATCTTGATACAATATCACGTGGAGCTAATTCCATTTTACTTGCAGCATAATTTTTCATAAATCTTTCACCTTTGTTATTAAGCAGATATGCACCTTCTCCTCTTGCACCTTCTGTGATCAAAATTCCAGATGGTAAAATTCCTGTTGGATGGAATTGTACAAACTCCATATCCTTTAGCGCCATACCAGCACGTAATCCCATATCCAAACCATCTGGAGTTGATGATAGAGAATAAGTTGAAAAGCTGTACAATCGTCCAGCACCACCAGTTGCAATGATAAGAGCTTTACCTTTAATTGTATAAAATGTACCAGAAGATAATTCTATTGCAGTAAGCCCCATGAATCGTTTTCCATCATGAATAATTGATGTTACAAACCATTCGTTAAGATATTCAATGTTCTCATATTTCTGACATGTGTCATACAAAGTTTGCATTTCAAAGAATCCGACTTTATCTGATGCATAAGTTGCTCTTGGAAAACTGTAACCACCAAAGTTTCTCTGATCAATTCTACCATCATCTTTTCTCGACCATGGCATTCCCCAATGTTCTAATTGATAGATTTCTTTTGGCATTTCTACACAAAGTTTTTCAGCAACATCTTGGTCTGCTAGAAAATCACTTCCTTTTACAGTATCATAAATATGAGATTCAATAGTATCACCTTCATCTTCACAAATCACTGCTGCAGTTCCTCCTTCTGCAGATACAGAGTGAGAACGCATAACTTGTAATTTTGAAACAATGCCAATTTTGAGATTTGGTCCCTTTTTTGCGGCCGCTATTGCAGCTCTTAAACCAGCAAGACCAGAACCGCAAATTATTAAATCAAATTCGATAGAATCGACCATTTTTCAGACAAACTTGCTTTGAGTGGGTTAAATATGTAGTAATTGAGAGGCACGATCCAAAATATTAAAATATATCACTAGTGATATCACTAGTGATGATTTCAGAGTGGTTTCAGAGAGTTGGAAGTTCAATTCCCAGAGGATTTTCAAGATATTTTATTTTAGAATTATTAAAAAAGAAAACTCGTACTGGAAAAGAGATCATAGATTATGCAGTTGAGCAAAGCAATGGAATTTGGAAACCATCTCCAGGATTGATCTATCCACTACTAGGTAGATTACTAGATGAAGGATTAATTGAAGAAACTAAAGATGGGAGATACCAATTAACAAAGAAAGGAATCGAAACGGCAGATGATGTAGATAAGATAAACGATATTGTTAGAAAGCAATTAGAGGTTTTGTTTAGACTGGGTAATGTAGGAAGGTTTGTTGCTATAGATCTATTAGAAAAGATTTCATCAATGGGTTCTATCCTAAGTTCAAATTTTGCTCATATGACGGACGAAGAGACAAAGAAATACAAACAATTTCTTGAATCAGAGTTAAAGAAAATTCAAGGAAATGAAGTAAAAAAGAAAGGGAAAGAAATTAAGATCGAATAGTAATATAGAAAAATTACTTTTGATAGTTTCTTGAAGAATAAATCCAGAAAGTATCTAATATCCAAAATAAGATAGAGTGATTTTTTAATTAAAATCATAAATAATTCATAAAAAGAACACAATTATGAAAAATTTGAAAAGTAGATTAAAATCAAAAAAACCACTAGTTATTCCAGGAGTTTATGATGCATTAGGTGCAAAAATTGCCCAAAAAGTTGGATTTGAAGCAATGTTCCAAACAGGTTATGGAACATCTGCAACTCTATTTGGAATGCCAGATTATGGATTTATTGGAGCTACAGAAACAGTAGATAATGCTAGACGAATATGCAGAGCAGTTTCAGTACCTGTAATTGTAGACTCAGATACAGGATATGGGAATGCTTTGAGCGTATGGAAATTAGTGAAGGAATTAGAATCAGCAGGAGCTACAGGAATTTTTCTTGAAGATCAAATATGGCCTAAAAGGTGTGGGCATATGCAAGGAAAAGAAGTAATCACACAAGAAGAATATACTGAAAAATTATCAGCTGCACTTGATGCAAGAGAAAGTAAAAATTTCATAATTGTTGCAAGAACAGATGCAAGAGCCACTGAAGGACTAGATGTAGCTATTGAGCGTGGAAAACAAAATAAGAAGACAGGAGCAGATGCGATATTTGTAGAAGCACCAAGATCACTGGGGGAAATGAAAAAAATTGGAAAAGAAATCAATGCACCATTGGTTGCAAACATGATTGAAGGTGGAGCTACACCATTAAGTCCAGCTGAAGTATTAAACAAGATGGGATTTAAAATAATTCTTTACCCACTATCTGTTTTGTATGCTAACACATTTGCAACTATGAATATTCTAAAAGAATTAAAGAAGACAGGAAATACTATAAAATATAAACAAAAAGTTGTGAATTTTGATCAGTTTAATGATTTAGTTGAACTACCAAAGTTCAGAAAGATGGAAAAGAAGTTTAGATTTTCAAAAAGAGAATAAAAGAAAAAATTTCAAGTAAAGTATAGTTATGTCGTGAGTCTCTTTACTTCAATTTCTATTGTTGATACGTTTCTGGTTCTACCGTCTTGTGACTCTAATGCTTCTGAGCCAATTTTAATATCTCCGATAGTGTAGCCTGCAGTTTCTGTTTTTCGTGCGATAATTTGAGCTACATCTACAGCACGACCTATGCTCATGCCTCTAGCTTTGATGTGAACGGCGGGTAAGTTTGCTAATTGAATTAGCGTTGATGTTACATATGCCATCAATGGTTTCTTACCAATGAATATGGTGTCTCTGGTTTCGTTGAATTCGTTGGACATGCAAATTTTGGCGTTTAGGGATAATTTAAAGCTAAAAGGGGTTTTTTGAATTTGGTAAAAATTCTTGAAAAATTTGAAGCAATATTAACCAGAAAAGAGTAATTTATTCAGAACTTGGAAAACATTTTGAAAGTTTTAGAATTAGGAAGTTATGAAGAAAAAATCAAAATTTTAGAAACTTTAGATTGTAGAGATAATCCAAAGATTTTAGAAAAAATAATTTCGAAATTAGATGATGAAAATATTCAAGTTAGAGGAGAAGCATTTAGTTCACTTGTATTAAATGAAAATAAAATTTCAGATTTCTTGATTAAAAGTTTAATTTCTGTAAATAAGAATATCAGAGGTTTTGCATCATTAGTATTAGCAAATAGAAATGAAACAATCGCAATTCCAGAAATCACAAAACTTGTAAAAGATAAACATTCTATGGTTAGAGCATGTGCAATTGGAGCACTAGGACATCTTAAAGCTCACAATGCCAAAGAAATTTTTCTTGAATCTTTGTTAGATTCTAATTTGGAAGTGAGAAAAAGTGCTATTCAAGCAATTATTGATCTAAATATCACAATTTCAGAAGATCAAATAAAAGAAATCATTAAAGAAAAAGATCCTGAGATAGAAAAATTACTTTTTCAATTGAAAAAAATTAGTGGACCGGAAGGGATTTGAACCCTTGATCCGATGCATGCCATGCACCTATCCTACCAGACTAGACGACCGGCCCAATTATCAGAATTCTGATTGTATAACACTTTCTAAATTGGGTATTAACGTTTAGCGATTTAATTGAAATTAGTGTTATGAAATTAACACAATATATTTAACCGTGAGTATGTTGATGGGATTGTTATGGTAGTAGATAACAAAGCCACTATTACATATGTGCAATTATTAAAAGAGGATCTTGTAATTATTAGATTAGTTCCAAATGATGGTCCAGTTCCAGACTTTCAAGCAGGCCAGTTCATTACATTAGGATTACCAAATCCTGTAGAAGGTGGAAAGATTGTTAGACGAGCATATTCAATTGCATCTCACCCAGAAAATAAAGACTACATCGAGCTTGTAATTAGATGGGTTAGAAAGCCACTTCCAGGTAGATTAACCACACAATTGTTTAATGCAAAAGAAGGAGATGAAATTCTTTGGTTAAAACCTACAGGTAAAGCATTAATGATTAATGAGGAACTTGCAAATGGAGAAAAAGATAACAGAAGAATTGTTTGCATAGGAGGAGGTACAGGTCTTGCACCATTTGTCAGTTATGCACAACACTTTCACGATACTGGTGATAAACGAGAAATCATAGTTTTACATGGTGCCAGTTATGTTGATGAGTTAAGTTACAAAGATTTGCTGTCCTCTCTTGAAAATGAGAGTATTGCTAGAGGTAAAGATGAGTGGAACTTTAAGTACAGAGCTGCAATCAGTAGACCTCAAGAATGGTTTAACAGATCATGGTCAGGTCAAGTTGGAAGAGTTGAAACATTCCTAAGACCTAGAGATAATGGAATGTCAGCCCTAGAAGAATTAGTAGGTGAAAAAATTACCAAAGATAACACAATATTCTATATTTGTGGTTGGCAAGGAACAATAGATGGTGCAATGGACTTTTTAAAACCAAAAGACTTTGTCACAGAACATAACAAACGTGAAGATGGAAGCTTTGAAGTCAAATACGAATCATACGGATAGAATTTTTTTAAAAAAGAATAATTTTTTGAAAATCAATCATTGAAATATGAGATTTATCTGGGGAATGTAATTGATTACGGCACTATATCTTGCGCATCTAAATCCAGTAACAGATGCACATGTTGAAATTATTTCAGAGTTAAAAAAAGAAGCTGATATTGTTAAAGTCATGCCTGTAGTTTTCAAAGATGGGGATAAAGAGATTAACAGTAAAAGTTTTCCATTTAATTTTGAAACTAGAAAAAAAATGTTAATGTCAGTATTTGGAGATTCGATTCAGATTACTGATGACTATGCATTTTATTCTCCATTTAAAAAATACTTACCACCATTGGTGAGACGTAGATCATGGAAACTTAGAAAACAAATTCTAAGTGGAGTAGAGGGAGACTTTTTTTCTTATACGGGGGATAAAGCTGAAGGATACATGCTAAAAATATACAGATTAAAACCAAAGATAGGAGAAAGAAAATCAATTTCTGCATCATCTGTTAAAGAAAAATTGTTTGATGCCGCACTTGGAAATGAATCTACATGGAAGGAAGATGTCCCAGAAAGCATAGCCAAAATAATAGAAGATGATTGGAAAACAGTAGAGAAATTTGCAAATATTGATGATATGACTACAAGAGTTGCAGGAATGAAGTTTCCTAAAGAGGGCTATAGTTAAAGTAAAAAGTGATAAAAAATACTAATTGAAAATAGATTAATACACATCCAGTAAAATTTTCATATGAAACTTCCACTTTCAAAATATGTCTGGTTTGATGGAAAGTATGTTATAACAGAAAAGGCTCAAGTTCCAATTACTACCCATGCAATTCATTATGGAACATCAATCTTTGAAGGAATTAGAGCATATTGGAATGGAAAAAATTTGCATGTGTTTAGACTAGATGAACATGTAAATCGATTTAGAAGATCAGGAAAGTTTTACGATATTTCACTTAATTTTTCTGATAAAGTTATCACTAATGCAATTACAGGTATTTGTAAAAAAAACAAGATCAAGAAATCATGTTACATAAGACCATTTTATTTTGTAGGAGATTATGGAATAAATCTACATGTAACTGAAAAGGCTCCAACAAATGTTGCAATTTTTACATTTGTTTTTGGAGATTTATTTAACAAAAATGGAATTTCAGCAGGGGTTGTCTCTTGGAGAAAATTCTCAGATATGGCTACACCTTCCCAAGCAAAAATGGGAGGGAATTATCTAAATTCAATTATTGCAACACAAGAAGCAAAAAGAAATGGTGTTGATGAGGCAATTTTGCTTGATCATAATGGAAATGTTAGTGAAGCACCAGGAGAAAATATCTTTATTGTGAAAAATGGGCAATTGATAACACCATCACTAGCATCATCAACACTTGAAGGAATTACTCGTGATTCAGTAATCAAAATTGCAAAAGATTTGGATATTGATGTTGTTGAAAGATATGTTTCAAGAAGTGAATTAGTCATATCTGATGAGATTTTTCTAACAGGAACAGCAGCTGAAATCACACCCATTATATCAATGGATTCAAAAAAGATAGGTAATGGTAAACCAGGAATAATAACAAAAAAAATGATGCAAGAGTACACAGACATAGTAATGAACAAAAATGATAACTATTCTCATTGGTTAACTTCGGTGTATTAGATGAAAATTGTTCAAATTGGAATTGGTGGATGGGGCAAACACCATGCCAGAGTTTTAAATGAATTAGGTGTACTTTCTGCTATTTGTGATACAGATCCTCAAAGAAGTAAAGAATATGGAGAAAAATATTCTGTAAATCATTATGAATCGTTAGATGATCTACTTAGTTCAGAAGAATTTGATGCTGCATTTGTAATAACACCTACAGTAACTCACATGGAAATTGCAACAAAGTTGTTAGAAGCAAAAAAACATATTTTTGTAGAAAAACCAATGACGTACAAATCTGAAGATGGTGAAAAATTGGCTAAACTTGCAGAGAAAAATAAAGTAATTCTTACTTGTGGATACATTGAACGTTTTAATCCTGTAGTAAATGTTGTAAAAAAATTTGTTAAAGAAAAGGAATTTGGAGATTTGTTAATGTTAGAATTTCACCGTGAAAATAGAATGCCTCTCCATATCAAAGATGTTGGAATAATTCATGATACTTCAGTACATGATATTGATACTGCAAATTGGTTGTTTGATGATATGCCACATGTAATATTTGCCAGAGCAGGTAAAATAAAACACGAACATGAAGATTTTGCAAGCATTATGCTTGGATACAAAAATGATAAAGTTGCAGTAATTTCATCAAACTGGGTTACACCAAAAAAAGTCAGAACGTTTAGTGCAGTTTGTACAGATGCAATAATTTCATCAGATTTCATCACTCAAAAAATCATCATAGAGAAAAATGATGAATCTGAAACTATTCAAAATGAAAATCAAGAACCATTAAAGATCGAAATTCAGAGCTTTCTTGGAGTAATTGAGGGTAAAAATGAACAAGTTGTCAAAGCGCAAGAAGCAGTCAATGTAACAAAGATTGCAGAAGCTGCACTTTTATCTAGTCAAAAAGGAATTCCAATCTATCTAGATCTAAAATGAATAAAACAATGATGGATATTTTGGCATGTCCAATTGACAAAAATCATCCTTTAGAATTATTTGAAATTAAAGAAAAAGATAACATAGTATCTGAAGGAGCATTATTTTGCTCAAAATGCTCTAGATTCTATCCAATTATTGAAGAAATTCCAATAATGCTTCCTGATGAATTAAGAGACAAAAAACAAGAAATAGAATTTCTAAAAACTAACAAAGACAAATTACCTGAAAAAATCATTGCAAAGGCAAACCCATGGCATTTGTAAAATAATGGTTACAAATTTTATTTCTGAAAAAGCAAAAATTGGTCAGAATGTACAGATTTGGCATTTTTCATACGTTGGGGATGATGTAGAAATTGGAGACAATGTAAAGATTGGCTCTCTTGCACATATTGATTACAATGTAAAGATTGGAGAAAATACAAAGATAGAAGGTCAAGCATACATATCGCCATTATCTAGAATTGGAAAAAATGTATTCATAGGTCCAGCAGCAGTATTAACAAATGATCCCTATCCAATGTGTAATAAAATGATAGGTGTTACAATTGAAGACAATGCAATAATTAATGCGCGTGCAGTGATCAAAGCAGGTGTTACAATAGGAAAGAACAGTGTTGTTGCAATGGGGGCAGTTGTGATAAGAGATGTTCCTGAAAATTCTGTAGTCATTGGTTCTCCAGCTACAATCAGATACACTAGAGAAGAATATGATAAAAAACAAAGAGAATGGAAAGAAAGTTAAGATTTTATCTCTTTTCTAAAAATCCAGTTTTTTAATTTAGATAAAATTAAAATCCATAATACAACTAGAAGGATTGCAACTATTGCTTTAATCACAGACCCAATAAGCCAATCAAATTCACCAAATCCAGAAATAGAAAAAGGGCCCAATATTGTGACAGCAATTCCACCGCCAACAAGTATCAAAATCCACATTCCAAACAAAAATCCAAAAAGACTAGACTTCAAAGTGAAACTCCCATCATAAATGCAGTAATTATAGCCAAAATTCCTGAAAATATAGCAAGTTTGAAGATTGCAGACCCCACCTGATTTTCAGATAACGATCCTCCTGCAAGAATTAGTCTTACTAGAGTAATAGGTGCCGTTTTGTCATTAGTGGCCTTTAGTCTAAAATCATCAGTATGTTCTACAGGTTTTTTCATAATTAGACTAGATCGTCTTCGTTTTACGCTTGATAAAAACAAAAATGAGTTGATAACAGCAGGCAATAATGCAACTGCAGCTATAATTTCTACATTACCTACAATTGCAATTGCACCATACATTGCACCTAAGGTAAGAGCACCTGAATCACCTGGAAATATTTTACTTGGAATTTTATGATATTTGTAAAAAGCTAATGAAACAAATCCTAATGGTAGACTAACTATTGCAATTTCATAATTTTGTAATATAAACAAACATATCGATAATGAGAAACTTGCAATCACCATAAAACCACTGGCAATTCCATTTAGAACATCAATAGAATTGATTGTATTTCCAGTAATTGGAATCATAAAAATTATCAATGCCAAATATAATATTGGAATTTGTACTGTTCCAAATAATGGAAAAGTAAGATCAGAATCATATGCTCCAAGTAAGATAATTGGAATTGCCGCGAATCCAAGTGCTACAGGTTTGAACCAAGCTCCCTTTACTTGTCTATCATCAACATATCCAATTACAAAAGCTGTAAATGTAGTAATAATTATTGCAAGAATTTCATTTAGTTGTAAAAATGCATACAAAATAATTTCAGATGCAATAATTCCTACAATTATAGATGGTCCTCCAGGTCTTGGAATCATTACGTCCTCTTTTTTGTTCACATCTTTGACTGTAAGATTTCTTTTTTCTAAAATTTTGATTAATGGTGGAGTCATAAAAAATACAACAAAGAATGCAACAAGACAAGAAACTATTGCTGGAATAATTAATTCAATCAATATCTAACCTTTCGTAATTCTGATTTGATATTATCTGCAATAGTTGAACCAATTTTATCAATTTCTGCTAATTTGTTTACTGGAATTTTTGCCAAATCATCTAGATTTTTTATTCCGTGTTTGTAAAGGATTCTAGATCTAACTCTTCCAATTCCTTTAACTTGGACTAGATCAAGTAATTCCTCACGAATTCCATAAACAACTCTTTTTCTTAGATTATCAAGTTCTTCAAGTAAATCTGCCCTCTCAACGTGCTTGGAAATCTCTCTGAGACAGTATGAAAGCCAATTTGCCGTTTCTGTCATCCTATGCATGTCTCCAGACTCTATTCCAAGGCTATCAGAGAGGGACAATTCAGAAGATTCTGTAATCCATGCCTGTAAAGCTAAAAGACTCCTTGAGCAATCATATTCTGAAATTGGTTCTAGTAATTCTGAAGAATTATTTTCTATCATAAGACTGGCAGATTCATAATCCTTGTTACGAAGTGAGAATTTAGGAAAAAATTCCTCACAATTTGAGATTAAATGTAAGAATCCAAATGTATGTTTTCTATCTTGGGATACATTTTCTATAGTATCTCTAAAGTGTGTTGCAGTTAATGGATCAATATACAACATTGATGTCTTTTTTCCAAATTCAGTAGCAGCATATCTTTCACCTTTTTTAATTATCAAATATGCACTAGAAAGAAAACGTAATGAGATGTCAATTGCAAATTTTATTGTAGGTTTTCTTGATTGTAATCCACCTAATGTTTGTAAGAAAAATTCTAAAATCTCATCTTTTTTTATTCCAGGATGTGTAACAATTACACTAAGTATATGAGTACGCAAAGATTTATCATCAGTAATCTTTGAAATAATTGGTTCTGGTTCTCCATTAATATAATAATCAATTAAATCTTCAGTGTTTCCATTTCCAACAATTATGGATTCTCCAAAATCATCATACTGTGGTCTTCCAGCTCTGCCACAAAGTTGTTTGTATTCTAAGATGCTAATTGGTCTATTTGCTCCAACTTTTGCATTGTATCGATTAATATTTGAAATTACAACTCGTCTAGCTGGAAGATTAACTCCTGCAGCTAAGGTTGGAGTAGATGATAATAGTTTGATTGTTCCTTTACGAAATTCTGCTTCTATTGTTTCTCTGCACTTTTGATTTAATCCAGCATGATGAAATGCAACTCCTTTTTTTACAAGAATTGCTAATGTCTTTACTAATTCGGTATGTTCATTTTCTGCTAGAATTTTTTTTGAAGTCTTTTCTAATTCGCTTAACTCTTTTTTTTCCAAAATCTGAGATATAACATCTGCAGCTTTTGTTGCAAGAGATTTTGAACGCATTCTAGTTTCTGCAAACACCAATGATTGGCCTCCTTCCATAACTGATTGTACGCCTAAATCAATAGGAATTCCACATATGGTGCGCTCAACTTCAAATGTTTTGCCATCACTCATAGTAACTTCGCCTGCATCGCAGACTCCTTCAGATAGAGGTACTGGTCTCCAATCATTTTTTACTAATTTACAATCAAGCCAATCTGCAATCTCATCAGAATTTGTGATAGTTGCACTAAGGCCTACAATCTGAGGTTTTGTCTCCAATAATTTTAGTTGTGTAAGAATCATTTCAAGTGTTGGACCTCGATTTTCATCTCCAATCAAATGTACTTCATCAGTAATTACAAGTCCAATTTCCTCAACCCATTCAGCACCATGTCTAATAATAGAATCCATTTTTTCATTTGTCAAAATCAACACATTATTTTTTTCTAAATTCTTTTCAAGATTTTCATAATCTCCAGTAGATATACCAACTTTGACTTTTCTTCCTAAAGCAACTTTTTCTAATTTTTTAAATTCTGAGAATTTTTCAGCAGCTAATGCACGTAAGGGACTAAGATAAATCACCTTACCATCATTCTTAGAAAGATAACTAATCATTGCAAGCATTGCAATCAGAGTCTTTCCACTTGCAGTAGGAGCAGACACTAGAATACTATTCCCATCTAGTAATCCAGATTCTATACTATCAGTTTGTGGAGGATATAATTTTTCAAAACCTTGTGATTTTAGAAATTCAATTGCAGAGTCAGGAAGATTTAGATTTTCTATTTTCATACTCGGTTATAATGACCGGGTTTTGATTCATAAATAGATGCTTCTCTAAGCATTCTTCGAATGTAATTTCTTGCTTCTTCTTCAG
>JAMHKW010000039.1:0-12593 GCA_028439805.1 Candidatus Nitrosopumilus sp.
TGAAATAATTGATTCTTTAAATCAAATTAAAACTTTGGAAGAAACACAACTAGAAAAAAATCAAAAAATTGATGATATCCATCAAAATATTCAATCCCTTGATGAAAAAATCACATCAATACAGACCTCTATTGAAGAGATAAAATCTTCAGATGACTACAAAAAATATCTTGATTTAAAAAATAAATTGGACATGTTTAGTGCCCAAAAATCAAAAATAAAAAATGAAATTGACACACAATTTACAAAAATTTCTCGTCCTTTGAGTAGATATGAGTATGGTTCTTCTTTAGATAAAGAACAAAAAAATATCTTGAGTACTCTAGTTGCAAATCCTATTGATGCAATTATTCCTAAAAATAAAGATTCTATTATTATGATTTTAGAAAATGTTAGAAAAGGAATTTCTTCAAACTCTATTTCTGTAAAAGATATTGACAAATCTTTGTCTTATATTACAGAAATTGAGGAAGCACTTGAGGGATTTGTAAACCGGATTTCAGAATATTTAGAAAAATATGAAAAGATGAAAAATGATCTAAATTCTCTTAATTCTGATGAACTTGTATCTTTGGAACAAGAACTAATCAAAAACACTTCATTAAAAGAAGATTTACAACTCAAATCTGAAACTTTTAGTGGTGAAGTAGATGAAATTTATTCAAAGGTTCCACAACTTGTATCTGAAATTGAAGAAAAATTAAGAGAGTTCTCTAACACAAAATATAGTATAATATCATCTTAAAATTAAATTAGTTCGAAACTGAAGGCATTATATGATTTTCAAGAAAAAAAAATTTGAGCGTAAAGTATTGTTACAACAAGATGTACTTGATAGCATTCTATCTTATTGCCAAATGAATCATCCAAACGAATGTATCTTGATACTAAAAGGAAAATCCAAAAATGGAGCAATCAAAATAGATGGACTTGTAATTCCTCCTTTCACTGAGACTGGTCCTACATTTGCTGGATTTCCTCATTCGTTTTTACCATTTGATATGAACTATCTTGGAATTGTTCATTCTCATCCAAGTGGTTCTGCAGAACCTTCTGTAACTGATTTACATAATTTCTTTGGATTAGTTTCAATGATTGTAAAATCTCCTTATGATGATGATTCTATTTTTGCATGGGATAGTAGTGGGAATCCTATCCCGCTTTCAATCGTACAAAATATCTGAAAAAATTGACAAAACTTTATAACCTTTTTTTAAGATACTTTTAATGAATTGTTTAATTACAAAACATATCTTGTTTTCTTATTTGCGTCACTTGCAATTAGTATTGGATTACAAATGGTTCTTCCATTCCCATATGGTTTAGGTGCTGCGTTGGCAATTTTTATTGCATTTCCATTATTACTGAGAAGACGCTACATGAATCGTATGCGTGGTTATGGTGGAGATTCTGAAACAGGTGGTGGCGGATTTTTTGGAATGGGTTCCCAAGGAGGCTCTAGTAAAGTGAAATATGTTTGTCTTGTTTGTAACAGCAAACATAACGGTGGTACTTGTCCACGATGTGGATCAAAGATGCAACGAGCTGATTTTTAATCGGAAATAATGATGGCATTAGAAGAATTAAGAAAAAAAGTTCTATATCAAAACTCTATTGAGATATGGATTGGAGCAAGTAAAGAAAAAAATATAGATTGGTTTGATACTGAAAATTATCAAAAATTTATTGCTTTTCTTCTAAAAAATAATCTAAACATGAAACAAATGCCAATTTGCTTTGATGAATCAGATAAAGCATCACAAGATGGTCACAGCAAAAAAGTATTTGCTAACAAGTTGGCAGCATTCAATGATGAAAATTCGTTCTGCTATTCAATAAAATTGAATGATGGTAACATTGAATTAATTCGAAAATTTGATCTTTAGATTATCTTTTTAACTTTGGATTAACTATTGCATCAAGTGCATTTCCAATAAAGACAAATGCAAGACCCGTTATTGCAATCATTACTCCTGGTGGCATAATCCACCACCATAATCCTCTTGCGGCTGCTCCGAATATGTTTGCATCATGTAAGATCTGCCCCCATGTTGGAAATGATGGATCTCCTAATCCAAGAAAACTAAGACCAGCTTCTGTAGTTATTGCAGCTGGAACTGATATTGCAATGCTTGCAAATGCATAAGGCAATAATTGTGGTAATATGTGCTTGAATATTATCTTGGAATCTTTTTGACCCATCATGTTTGCAGCATCCACATACCCTCTAGTCTTGATTTGAAGTGACATACTTCTTGATACTTTTGCAATTCCTACCCACCCAAAAATCATCAAAAACCCTACCATCAAAAATATGCTGTTGCTAATAGTTACTGAGAGTATGATGAGAAATGGAAGTGCAGGTAATGCATAGATTACATCATTGAATCTCATCATTGTCTCATCCGTTTTTTTACCTTTGTATCCTGCATAAACTCCATAAACTAACCCCATGACCACTGATGCAATTGCTACCACAAGACCAATGAATAATGCAAGTGGGGTTCCCCATAACAAACCTATTGCTAAATCTCGTCTTAGTTCATCAGTTCCCATTATGCCAAAAGCCTTTCCTCCTATGATTAGTTTTGATTCTGGAATATTGACTTCTGACTTTACTGAATACAAATCAACTAAAAAAATATAATTTCCTTTTAGTGGTTCATTTGTTTGTGTTTTTGAAAAAACAATGTCTTCTGCTGATGATCTGTTAAAAGTAAATGCAAATAGTTCTGATTGTAATATCAAATTTTTCTTTATTACTTCATCTGTTGAAAAAATTCTTTCACTGTGAATAGTTTTTGAATTGGAAAATGGAAGTGATGTTGATAATAATTCAAGTTTGATTCCATCAGGTCTAATTACAGTCATTTGTAATAAGGGCGAACCAGTATATTCTGATGTAAACTCGTAAATGAAATCATTTGGGAAATCATCATAATCAAAATTTAATCCAAATTGATGTGATGTAAGTAAAACTTCTCCTGATGAATTTGTTTGAATATTTGGGGTCTCTAAAATTTTATGTTCTGGAATTTTTTCTGTCATGAAGAGATTCACCCAAATTGGAATTGCAACTTTTGGGTATGCAATCCAACTACTTGGATTATTCCATTCTTGAAATGTTTCAACTGGTATGGCAACTATTGCAATAACTGATATTGCAATAAGTATTGCAAGAATTGTAATTCCTGCAATTCCAATCTTACTTTTAAGAAATTCTTGCTTTATTTCTTGAGGAGATAAACTACTCATTGACCTGTTCTCACTCTCGGATCAAAGTACCCATAAAGCATATCTGCAATGAATATGCTAACAAGGAAAAACACTGTAAGGATGTATGTTGCGCCAATAATCACTGGAAGATCCATAACTGTGATTGCTTCAAAGTATAGTCGTCCCATTCCTGGCCAATCAAATACTGCTTCTGTAATAATTGCACCTCCAAGTGATCCTGATAAACTCAGTGCCAAAATTGTTACAATTGGTGGTGCTGCATTTTTTAGAGCATGAGTGTAGATGATCTTTTTTTGATTTATTCCGATTGTCTTTTTTGCCATGATGAAATCTTCTTGCATGATTCCCACCATGAAATTTCTTACCAAGTAAGCCCATGAACCAAAACCAATCATTACAATTGTAATTAATGGCAATGTCATATGATACAGCAATGCACCAATGTACCCAGGATCTGATGATGGTATGTCTGGAGTTGCTCTAGCTGGAAATATCTGCCAAGTAAATGCAAACAGGAATATCATTAGCATTCCTATCCACCATACGGGAAAACTAGAACTAATTATTGCAAAACTTGATGTAATCCTATCAATAATGGAGCCAACTTTACTACTAGATAATGCTCCAAGAAATATCCCTATAATTGAAATAATTATTGTAGCTGTTGTAAAAAGTAGAACTGTTCTTGGAAGTTTTTCAAAGATGATGTCCTTTACATCTGAGGACCCAGAATCACTAATAAGAAAGGTTGCATGCCCAAAATCAAGAAACAATATTTTGTACATTGTAAGGCCTATTCTTTGAGGCGAATACCACGGTTCATCTAATCCCAAAATTTTGATTCTTTGGTCTGTTTGAGTCTGAATGAATCCTTCGAATTCTTCAACTGATGAAAAACTCTCAGATATTGCTGGATTTTCAGTTATTTCTGATCTTACTTGAAAGACAATTCCTTGTTTTAATATGGTATCCATGTTAGAGCCGACAAGTGATATTGTGATTAATAGTGTAATCATCAAAACACCAAACATTGTTACCAACCTTGTGGCAACATATCTTTTCATACCCAATAATCTCAAGTGATAAAATTAGTTTATAACATTATTACTTATCCATCATATTGTGAGTGCAAACACTATCAGAAAAGCAAAGAAACTTGTAGAAAGTGGTGGCGTGGTAAAGGTAGAAGATGATTTATTTCAGATTAAATCTTCATCTGATCCTGAAAAGTCTTATTTTGTAACCTCTGATACATGTGAGTGCCCTGGGTTCAAAAATTTCTACAAATTTCATCATGGAAAGAGGTTAAAAGCAAATTGTTCTCACTTGGAAGCAATTAGGATATTCAAACAAGAACATTCCACATAAATTATTTAATTTTCTTTGCATCAATCTTTCCGATAAACGCCTTGTTTTTTGTAATGACAATAGGACGTAGAATTAGTCCTGGATACTTTATCATGAGTTTGACTATTTGAGAATCAGACTTTTTGCTGTTCTCCAAATCTAGTTCTTTGTACATTTTGTCTCTTTTTCTGAGTAACTCTATTGGTTTTTTTCCAGTCATTTTGATTATCTTTTTTAGTTCAACCTCTGAAAATGGGTCTTTGAAAAAATCACGTTTTTCAACATCTGCATTCATTCTTGCAATTACAGTAATTACTTTCTTACATGTGATGCATGTTGATTTGTGATATACCTTCAATTCACTTTTTATGCCTAAAATGGCTTAAAAATTGTTTAGAAAAATAAAAAATGCTGTTACACACAGCAGATGGATTTTTTGAAATCTTCAGAACTTCTTTCAAAATTGCATTCTTTACATACTTGCCAACTTCTTTTTTTTAGAACTGAAAATGTTGTTTCATAACTTACAGAATACATTTTTCCGTCACATGATGGACATGATAATGGAATATCTATTTGCATGAAATTATACTATCTAATTTTGAATATAAGGCACACGTAGAACTTATCAATCGTTCATTGATTCTTAGAATTTTCTTCTAATTCTTCATCTAATAATTCTTGATTAAATTGTTCAAGAAATTCTTTTGGAATTGAAATCATGTCCAGATATGCTTGTCTTGCCTCTTCATATGTTCCACCATTAGCAATTATTTCATCTCTAAGATTTTGTGCATCTTCAAATGTATTTTTTGTAAAGTTGAGTTGGCTTGCAATTATGTCCCTCACGTTTGGATCAAGGCTGTCAATGTAATCATCATACTGATATCCTTCGTATACTCCTGAGCTTAGATTTGCTTCTTCAATAGCTTGGCTTTTTAGATTTTCTGCAATAATTCTTTGCTGTTCTAGATATACTTGCTCTTTTGTGAGTTCTCTGTATTCTGCTTCTTCTAAGATTAATTCTTCAAATAATCCTTGATAATATTTGAATAAAGTTTGTCCAATTGGGTCTTTCTCAAAATCACTTTCATTTGCATATAGATACTTTCTTGCTTCATCTGTGGCTAATTTTTCTTCTATTATTGAGACTTTGGAGACGTCCCCATTTACTTGAAATTGAGTACTTGATAATCCTGTCATCCCATCTAATGATGCAATCACATTAACTGTGTATGTTCCTGGAATTCTCTGAAAGTCTTTGAATTCCCCAGTAAAAACCCCGTTCTCATCAGTAAATGCCAATGTTGTATCTGACCCTGCTCTAATGAAAATTTCTGCTTCGCTTATTGGCTTGTATGCATGATCTACTACTTTGCCTGTAACTACTATTGTTTCTCCTGAGTGGATGTCTCCTTGTACGTATAACTCGACAATCAACTCCCATAATTCTGCCTCTGATGTTGGAATGAATGAAAATAGCATTAAACACGAAAATAATCCGACTATTATTGCCTTATTTTTGAACACAAATCTTCTTTGAATTTTTGTTGTTAAGACAAAGTATGAATAAAAACTAGCCATTTTTCAATTTTATTTGAGTAATTTTGTTCATTTTGAGACTGGGAACTTTATCTAAAATCCCAACTAATTCTTAAACTCCTAGATTCATCTAATCGTGAATCATGGATTTAGAAAAATTTCGTAATGATGTCTATGAGATGACTGGTAAATTATCAAAAAATCTCAAAGAAAATGATGTATCCAAACTAAATTATGTTTGCCAGCAATTAATTGAAATGTATCAAAAGAATCTGGTAAAAATCAATCATTCTATTTTAGAATTAATTTGTGCAAGTAATCTAATCTCAAGAGGATACACAGTAGAAGTTGAAAAAAAAATTTCAGAAATTCTAGTGTGTGATATTTATGCAAAAAAAGGTGGTGGAGATACTATTATTGAAATAGAGACTGGATTTACTCCTCCTGATCATGCAATGGATACTGTTGATTATTATGCTGCAAGAATAATGAGTAAAATTTCAAGATATAGCAAACATTGTACAAAGTTTTCTTTGGCAACCCCTGTAATTGGAATTTTACCACTCTCAAAACTTTTCTTATTGCCGCCAAATGCAAGGAAGAAAGAGGATATAGATAAAGTCAAAAATTTATGTGATCGATATTACAAAAATCCCCCAATTGAATATGATGATATTCTAAATGCTCACTTGCATTCAATTTATCTAATAAATATGGACAAGGGGTTTGCAAAGGAACTTGATCCACAAGGATATGTTGATTTAACTGAAAATCTTCTTGGACGTAGTGAGGTCGAGTACTAATATTCCTTTTAAATGAGAAAAAATTCAAATTCATCTATTGTTTATGGTTAGTAAGATGATTTGTGCTGCATGTGAGACAAGGAAGCATTTTGAGTGTATTGATTGTATGAATAATCATAAAACCCATTTATGCGCTTGTGATTGTCATGATGAAAATACTGAACCTCATCCCACTGGAAAATCACATTAATCTTAATTCTTGAATTTTCTTTCAATCTCTTGAGCCATAATTTCTAATTGATTTGTATCTCCTAACTTTCTGTAGGTTAATTTCTCAAGTGTTTTGATGATGCTAATTGCTGCCCTATATTGTGGGATTTCAGGCTGATTTAGTTCTCCATACATACCTATTCCATGAATTCCATTTTTTTTTGCAAATCCTAGAATCAATCCGTTAAATCCTGTAATTATTGATTTTTGAGGGGTTGTTTCTACATTTAGTCCCTCCATCTGTTTTGTTAACTCTATAGATGTTGTAGTGATGTATGTTTTAGGATTTTTATCTAAAATTTTGTTAGTATGAAAACCTCCAAATGTGTAGATAAATTTTACAGAATATTTTTTTGCAACATCAATTACGTCTTGACATAATGCGTTTACCTCACTATTACTTTGAGGCTGTCCTTTCCCTCCACCGAATATTATAAAGTCATCAGTATACTTGTATTCCCAACTCTCATCTGGAAGATCAATATATCCTCCTTTGTCCACTACATATGTTGGATATTGTGTTTTTGCAATTCTGAATGTTTTTGTTCTTAAAGAATCATTAATGAAATTCACTACAATACTTCCAACGTTTCCCATATCTTGCATTGCTGCAATTATGATTGGTTTTTCTACAATTGGTTCTTGGTTTTGTGTAAACTCCACAATTTTTCTAAAATGTAATGAATTTTAAACGTATGCTGTAATTAAAAAAATCTAGATGTTCTTTTTATGAATAGTATTTTTTAAATCCTTCATCTGTTGGATAAAGTTCTACTTTAACTCCTGCAATTCCTTTTTTCTTTATCACTTTCATTAATCCTTTGTCTTCTAAATCTTTTAAAATATTTTCTAGTTCTTGATTCTCCATGTTGAGATTTCTTTGAATTTTGTTGAAATCTCTAACTCCTTGATTTAACTCTCCTAAAACTTGTGTCTCCTTATTTTGTGGTTTTTGAAATGATTCTTGTCTCTGAAATGATTCTTGTTTTTGCTCTGTTCCAGTCTCATTTTGATTAAATTGGTTTTCAGTTGGTGGACTGTTTCTGTTTTTCCATTTTTTCACTATGCGAGGAAGTATTCTTGCTAATGGGATCAAGAAAAAAATCAGATAAATCCAGGAAAATCCTTCTTCAACCATGCCTAAACCCCATTTTTTTGTTCAATATTTGTTATTTTGTATTGTTAATTAATTCACTTTTGAGCCTAGCGATCTCCTGTAGATATTTTTTCCCATAATACAGAAACTTATCATATTTTAACTCTTGTAGATTTTTGATTTGTTTATCAATGATCTCTAAAACATGAAAGATTCATAAGGCAAAAAAACTTTCTATCGACAAATTATGGAGACATCACTAGAAACCATTGGCACATTGGAATATGTTCTTGATAAATATTCTAAAATCTGGAGTTGGAAAATTGTTGGCGCCAGAGCAGTAAACATGATCTCAAGACTAGTTCCTGAAGCATGGTATGGCGAAAATGTAAACGAGGTTATTATTCCTGATAGTACTGAAAATATCAAGCAAATTAAATTAATCATGGATAGATATCCACTTGAAATTTTATCAAAATATGCATGGCAAAGAAAAATTGTAAAGACTTTTGCACCAAAACCTACATTGCCTCCAGTTAAACACAAACTAAAGCGTGCAAAAGCTGGTAATCAATTTAGAGGTAAGCTTCTAAATTTCCAAAAAGAAGGATTAGATTTTTTATTGAAATCTTCTGGTAATGCATTACTAGCTGATGAGATGGGGCTTGGAAAAACTGTGGAAACATTATCTTATGTGGCTACTGAAAAACAAACATTCCCTGTACTTGTTGTTGCACCATTAGTTACATTACATAATTGGGAACGAGAGATTGAAAAATTTCTAAAGAAAAAGAGTAGAAATGGAAGAATATTGGGATCTGAAACCCCAAGTGTTACACTTATTCGAACTGGAAAATCCCAAGAACTTCCAAAGACTGACATTTACGTAATTAATTATGAATTACTTTTCAAGAGAGATACTGATTTAGCAAAACTTGGAATAAAGACTATCGTTTGTGATGAGGTGCATAACTTGAGGTCTAAAACTACTCAGAAATACAAGGCAGTCAAAAAACTTGCAGCACTTCCTTCTGTTTTGTATAGAATTGGTCTTTCTGGTACTCCAATTTACAATAGAGGTTCAGAAATCTGGCCAATAATTGACATCATAAAGCCAGGATTACTTGGAAGTTTTAAGGAATTTTGTGAGTACTTTTGTTATGTAAATGAAAAAGGAAAGGCAATTGTTTTAGAAAACAAACGAGCCTCACTTAGACATGAATTACAAAAACATGTAATGTTGAGACGGAAAAAATCTGATGTCTTAAAAGAACTCAAAGACAAGGTTCGATATAAAGAAGTCATTGCATCTGATACTGATTATTATCTTGATGAACTAGATAAAATCTGGAAGAAGCTTGAAGAAGAGCAAAAAGACGCAGAAACTGCATTCTCAAAATCTGCATCCTATCAGCGAGCAATTCAAAGTGAAAGACAGATTGCAGGTGTTGCAAAACTCCCACATGTAATTAATTTTGTTAAAAATATTATGGAGATTGAAGAAAGTGTTGTGGTGTTTTGTCACCATAAGGTTATTCATAAACTACTTCATGAAAGTCTTCAAGAGTTTTCCCCTGTCTCTATAATTGGTGGGCAAACAGATACGTTTAGACAAGATCAAATTGATAAATTTCAAAAAGGTGAATCAAAACTAATGATTGCAGGTCTTCGTGCAGGAAACGTTGGAATAAATTTAACTAAAGCAAAATATGTTATTTTTGCAGAACTTGATTGGAGTCCTGCCATTCATAGACAAGCAGAAGATAGATTGCATCGAATTGGCCAAAAAAATACTGTCTTTGCATACTATTTGATTGGACACGGAACTTTAGATGATCATGTTGCAAATATTTTAGTTGATAAGAGTTTTGAGATTGATGCAATTATGGATGAGTCCGCTGAAAACTATGAAAACAAGAATAAAGCAGAACTGATCTTGGCTCAAATACAAGATAAAATTCGCGCAAAATAACTAAATTTCTAACCTGTCTTTTAGTTTAGATAATTTTTCAGTTAGACTATCTTTTTTTGATTGCTCCATTTGATATTCTTGAATCTCTCTTACAATACTATCAATTATGCTCAAAATCTCTGCTTTAGGTTTAGATTCATTAAAACTAATATTCTCAAATCCTTCTGTTTCTGTCTTTTCAATTTCTTCTATTCCTTCGTGTAATATCTCGTAAACTTTTACAAGTCTGTTTTCTTGTCTTTGTGGTGACATTAGAATAAGTTGATTTTTACGCAATTTTTCTACATCTTCTAACAGTTTATCTTCTGATGTTCTAAGAATATCTGAAATTTGTTTCATACTGCAAGATTTTATCTGAAGAAGACGTAAAATTTTTGCCCATGTTGGAATAGTTTTACTCCAAAGAATTTCTTGCGCAAGATCTGTAATAGAAAAAGACCCATCAGTATTCAGAGATATTAGTTTTCTATCTTTTAATGATGCAAGTGTATCTAGAATTCTTCCAACCCCTAATCTCTTTAATTCTGATTTTTCTAGATTATCTTCATTAAATGTTCCATTTTCTTTAATTGCTAAATCTAATACTTCTAAATCCAATGTTCCTATTTTTTTCATACATTACATTTCTTATCAGGATTTATCACCCTTTCTATGTTAATGCAAAATATTTTTTGATAAATCTTTGATTTTATTCTTGAAGAATATATGTGGATTCAAATAATTTGATTTATGGTCAAATACGAACTTCCAAAATTATCTTATGAATATGATGAACTAGAACCATTCATTGATACAGAAACAATGAAGATTCATCATCAAAAACATCATCAAGCATATGTTGATGGACTAAACAAATCTCTCGAACAAGTTGGTAGTGCATCTCACCCTCAGTATATTTCATCTATCCTTTCTGATCTAAAGTCCATCCCTGAATCTGGACGAAGCGCAATCAATTTTTTTGGTGGAGGATTTGAGAATCATAGAATATTTTGGGAAACTATGACTCCTAATGCTGATGATAAACCTATAGGAAAATTAGAAGATTCAATTGATGTTTATTTTAATAACTTTGAGAACTTTCAAAAAATTTTCTCAGAAACAGCCATCACAATTCAAGGAAGTGGTTGGTGTTGGTTGGTTTTTAATTCAACTTTTAATAAAATTGAAATTATTACAACTCAAAACCAAGATAGCCCTTGGACAGTTCAAAAAATACCTTTGTTGGGATTAGATGTTTGGGAGCATGCATACTATCTGAAATACCAAAACAAAAGACCAGATTATGTAAAGGCATGGTGGAATGTTGTTAATTGGGATTATGTGGGGAATAGGTTCTCTGAACTTTCTGAATGACGTATCTAATTTGGATAAATTCTTTTAAAGAAAAATTCAATTCTTCTTCACATGAACAAGAGTCTAAGATATATTGCAATTCTAGCAATACTCCCCTTGTTTACAGCAGGATTGAGTGCTAATTATTTCACAGATGCTGATGCTATCAAAGGCAAAGGTGTTGGAACCTCACAGTATGGTTCTGATACTGGTATCTGTGGATTACAGATGTGTTCTGAAATTCCAGGAGGCAAAGCAGCTTGGATGGCAGAACAAGGCAAATCAACTCCTGTAGCGCCAGTTACAGAAAAGAAAACTGAAATGGAAAAAGAAACCATGATGGAAGAAACCATGATGGAAGAAACCATGATGGAAGAAATAACTGAAGCTGACTTGGGGTCTGTACTTAGATTATCAAGAGCAAATGTTCCAGCAACAATTCCTTTGCATCAGGGATACTATGATGGCGGTGATGTTTTCTTTATCATCACTGATTCTAGTGATCCTACACATGCAGAAATTATTACAAAGAATCAAGGTTGGCAAGTAGAACTTGCTCCTTTATTGAAGAATGCTCCTAGTGAGGCACTTTCAAAAACATACATGTTTACCAACGGCATTAATGGTGATGGTGTTCATGGATTCCAAGGTGAAGTCTTTACAAGTACTCCTGCACAAGTAGATGTGTACAGTGCATTGACTTCTCATGTTCATGTAACATGGAATGAAGGTAACGCCCCAAGAGTACTTGATTCAGATGCAATGATTATGGAAGCAGTTGATAATGAAGAAATCACATTAACAGAAGTTGATGTAGTTTTGAATATGCCACAAATTATTTGGCCTGAAGGTCAGATGATGGTTAAGGATGTAACTTTGACTGATACTACACCTTATGGTGGTGGTCAGGTTCTTGATATCAATACAGAAGAGATGAATGTAACTTTCATTGCTCATCGAGGATGGGGCCCAGATGGTAGAACTATCTATTACATTGTAACAGATGCTACTCCTAGTGGTCCTGCCGGAATGATGGGTGTTGTAAGTGCTCCCA
>JAMHKW010000004.1:0-32293 GCA_028439805.1 Candidatus Nitrosopumilus sp.
AAACAATAAAAGAAAAATTTATTCCATGTAAACATTGCAATGATAAACCCATCTAACTGAAAATATTTTAAAATAAGTCTTATGTTTAAACTCCTTATTTATTGTTAGAACTATTCAGGTTCAGAAGTTTTATCTTCTTACATCAAACTATCCATAATATGACCATGAGATAATTTCTGAAAAACAAATACAGAATCAGCTATCAATATGATCGCCACTGCCAGCCCAATTCCAGATATAATAAATGGTAAAAATTCAATGATGAAGTAATAGTAATTACTCGAAATCTCGACAAAGAATAAACTTGATCAAATGTTGTTTTTTCTATTAGATAAACTACATAATTATTTGTGTATATTTTATTATTGAATGAAATAGTCCAAACTAAGACTTGATTGTAATTTTTTCGCCAATACCTACAATTTTATCAGAAGGTATTATTCTTGTTTTAAAACCAGATCTTATCTCAAGTGATTCAATCTTATTTGTCTCAGAGTTGAGATTTATTTTGATTATCTTACCTATATTTTTCCCATCAGTACCTACAACTTTATCATGAGGTTTTATAGGAATGGTATTCAAATACAATCCCGATTCATCTAAGTGATCAAAATAATCTCTTGATAGAAAATATTCTTTAGTCCATCTTTTTTTTACAATTATTCCTGACATGGAGAAGGTTTGAGAATCAATGTATAATGATTTGATTTTACCACAATTCAGAGATTTACTATCAAAAACAGTTATTCCAAGAAATTGTTGAGTAGTCCAGTATTTTGCAGACTGTATATTTTGTTTTTTCATGTTTTAACTCTCAAGTAATTTCTTGGGCACATTTTGCAGAACAACAAACTCTATACATATCATGAAACTCGTTTCCATAATGTTTGCATATTTTAATCATATTCATAAAATCAGATAAAGAATTTTGTTATTCAGAAATGGACTCAATCAAAATTGACATTATTAGTCACATTTATTGTGATATTTTTTTGGTTACTGCATCAATTCTCATGATTTCAACTTTTTTCTTTGGCCCAATCAATCTTGCTTCATAAATTGGGACATATACTTCGGTGACACTATCCAATACAAAATTCTTATTTAGATTTTTTACTTCATAATCAAATGACATTTCTTGTAATGTACTTTCTAATTTTTTAATTGCATCTTTTGTTGTGATTTCAAATTCTTTTACAGTATTTTTTTCTAACACTTGCTTAGGATAGTTTTCTTTTGATATGGATTCTAACTTGTATGGAAATGTACGTTCTGTACCATGATGATCAAGTGTTATCTTTCTTATTTCACTAACAAAAATATGTTCATCAAATTCAAGTTGCACCTTGTTTTTACCATTTTGAACTATTTTTTTCATAAACAGAGATTTTTGATTGGTAGGAAAAATTCCATCACCTAAAATAATCTCTTTAGCATTATGACTAACCTTGATAGCATGTATCATTCTTCTAAGAAAATCTGCTTCATAAGTTCCTGACAAAATCATGAATGGTTCATAATTTAGAGCAAGAGAGTCAACATGGATTTCATTTTTTGGTGGTTTTTGTAATAAATGTCTAAAGTATCCTGTTTTTTTAGAATCTATTAATTCTTCTACACCATCTTTATCTATTTGCTGTTTTAATACAATGACTTTAGGTTTATGAGATTCTTCTTCCATGTGTAACGTTTTCATATCATGTTCCTTAATTTAAGGAGATCCGTTTTTAGAAGATATTATTCCTAAGGCTTGAATCTTTTTATGCGTATGAACTGAATTATTATGTGAACTTGAAATCAGAAGAATCTATTATAAAGTATCTAAAGACATTACCTGATGATGCCATTATCAAGTATTATCTTGATGTAGAATATTCCCCATTTCCTGTTTTAATCATTGAAGAATATACTCGCAGATTTAAACGCAAAACCAAAAATGAGATTATTAAAGATCTAAAGTACCAAACACACTTGGCTCGTAAAAAAACTCAAAAATTCAGCAGAATGGCAAAAAAATACAAATTTGTTGATGATGCAACCAAACAAAAATCTCGAGAGATTATAAATCAAGCAAAGAAAAAAGGATATGAAGTAACTGACCAAATTTCCAAGAAGAGTGGAATTCTAGGTTCCAAGCTAAGAAAAAGTGCAAAATCAAATATGACAAGAGGTGTCAAAGCAGGAAAAGAATTCAAAAACCCAACACGCAAAAATCTAGAATTATTAGAAAATCTTGGAAAATTAAAAAAGTCAGGAATAATTACAAGTAAAGAATTCCAAGAAAAAAAGAAAAAGATTCTTTCAAAAATTTGATCTTATGGCAGAATTAAGAAAATTACGTTAAAGAATTCTTATCTATGTGATTTAATATTTTAAAATCAAATTTTATCTAAGATTTGTTTCTTTTTCTGAGTAAATTCTTCATCAGTCAAGATTCCAAGTTCTTTGAGTTTAGCTAGTCGTTCTAGGATCTCTAGATTAGCAGCACCATACTGTGTACCAAGCTTGATTCTTCCTACAATGATCTCAAAAAAGTAAAAGAAAGCATTAACTATTTTTTTATAAAGTTTTGGACTATCATTTTTTAACATAGCCCCTTGCTCCAAACCTTTTTCTTTGATTTTCAAAGAGTTACTTTTTAATGATTTCCAATATGGTTGTGATTTTATGAATTCAGTTCCAGAGGCAGTAGCTGTGTTTATCTTTTCTAGGGATTCTTGACTCAGGTTTTTACCAGATTCCACTACTTGATTATAATTTTTCATTATCCCGTCATAAATTCTCCCTTGATTTTTCTTAGTTATTTTCTTAAAACTTGTTGATTTTTTCTCTTTGGTTGCCATGACTATCTCCCATATTGCGAGGAGTAATAAACTAATTTGTGTGTGCCGGGGGTGGGTTTCGAACCCACGACCTCCAGATTATGAGTATTGCCTTAGTTGGAGAACCGCTAGAGTTTACCAAGTGAACTGGCACTCTAACCAGGCTGAGCTACCCCGGCATGTATATGACTGAAAAATTTGAGAAATTAAATGATTCTAAATTCATCTTGGATTTTATTTTATGTCCTTCCACGCTACATTCTCATTTTTTACCCAAAGGAATTTCTTTTGTAAGGCAGATGTATACAATTTTTCCCATTCTGCACCTACCTCATCAGTCCATGCCTTAACAACACGAGGATCTATGTAATTTCTTAACGATGTTCCAAGATTGTAATCCTTGGTTTTTTCAGATAAATCAATTTGTAACTTTAATTTCTCTACTCTATCTTTGTGCTTTTCTTTTTGCTTTTTGATTTGCTCATTTAATGTCTTGATTCTTTTCTCTTTACTCTTCTTTTGAGCATCTGTCTTTGGTTCATTTGACTCTACTTTTTTGAGAGTCTCTTGAGTTTTCTTTGAAGGTTGGTCTTTTTCAGCCTTTTTGAGAGTATCTCGCTTCTTTTCTAATGCTTGTTCAAATGTTTTTGGAATAGTTCTCTTATGATTACACATTTTAGCAGATTCAAGATTTGCTAATTTTGCGTGGTATAGTTTCTCATTTGCTGTCTTTCCTTTAATGTTATCATGTTTTTCAAGATAATTTTTAACAACTGTTGTTGCAAGATATGTTCTAAACACTTTTGCAGTTAATCCTTTTACAATACTGGAATAATACACATTGACATGTCTTGAAGTAATATCGTCAAAAATTTCGTCTTTTGGTTTTTTCTTTTCAACTAATTTCTTAAGATTCTCTTGAAATTGTTTATCATGACCTTCTGCAACTACTGTTTCTTGCCATCTTACACTGTCTTTTCCTAGAAAATCAAATTCAATTGTATTATTTGTAATTTTGATGTGTTCTTTTCTTAGAGTTGTAGCACCTACAGTATCTGCTTCATCAGGATCTTTTTCATCCCCTACTCTCATTGCAGTTCTATAAATTAAGTAACATGCTGTGGCAATTCTACTGATTTTTTGATCTTTACTTTTCATATCCTTTACGATTCTATCTTTAATTTTGTCAATTTCTTTTGCAAGCTTTACTGCTTTTTCGTACTTTGCCTTGTCTCTATCTTGTTTTAACCCAGCAGTATCTGCAAGCCAAACATACTTTCTTTTTTGTGTAAGAAAATCCATCCAACTAGCTAGCCACATGGAATCTTTATCATGAATAATTTTACCCCATTTTCCTTCAGGTACTTTGGCTTCTTTTCCAAGGTTTAATGTAACATCTTTTGTAGTGACACGAGGCTTCCATTTCCCTCTAATTGGGTGCTCCCCTCTTCCGATGAATATTCCTGGTGGCTCTGCCATGTAGTTTCCAACTTCCACTTCCTTTCCATCCATGATGGCAATTCCATATTTTGTTTTTAGCTTTTCTCGTAGTTCTTTTCTTTTTGTAGCTAGGGATTTCTTTTCTTCTTTTGTCATCATCTCCTTGAGATCTTTTTCCTTGTCAATTACTTTGTAAGCATTTGAAAAATCAATATCTTCATATGAAATTTTTTTAAATTTTGAATCTAGAGTTTTAGCGAAATCTGCTGTAAAATTTTTTTGAAAAACTTTGTCTTGAGCATATGGGGTGTCTTTCTTTTTTGCCCACTGGTATACCATTTCTTCTTGGCTTAGATCAAGGGATACACTTTCTCCTTTGATCTTTATCTTGATTCCTTGAGCCTCATATGCAGGGGGGAATAAGATTCCATTATGTTGTAGCGTTTTCCATTTCATTCTTTTCACTTCAAAATTGCGGACTTTGATAAAAACTAGATTTTATGTGTATATCAATTTAACGTACAAGTACGATGTCAGCTAGTGAATAGCTCTTTACTCATGTATTTTTCAAATTCTATGTCTGTTTTCATCTTTTTTGCTTCCATAAACATGGCTGCATCAGTACCTACCACATATCGTGGTAAAATCTCGTTATCATGAATTGCCTTTATTATGACATCTGCAACTTGAGATGGAGCAGTTCCCATTTCTACCATCATTTTAAGACCTGCCAAAATATTATCAGTTAATTCTTTGTATTTAGGATCCGTTTTTGATTCTGGAACTTTCATAGAATTGAAAAAGTTTGTCTTGATGACTCCTGGTTCAATTAATGTAACTTTGACTCCAAATTGACCAAGCTCATATCTGAGACATTCACTTAATCCTTCTAATGCAAACTTTGTACTAATATAAGCTGTAGAACCTGGTAGTCCCATTTTACCAACAACAGAACTAATATTTACAATAATTCCTGATTCTTGTTTTCTCATAATTGGAGATACTTCTTGAATGATTCTTACAATGCTAAAGAAATTAGTTTCAAACTGTTTTCTAAAATCATCAATTGATACATCTTCTGTGCATCCAAATTGTCCATATCCTGCATTGTTTACTAAAACATCTAATCTCCCCCCATCTGTAACTACTTTTTTGATTGCAGAAACTATTGATTCTTCTTTATCTACATCTAATTCCATCACATTAATTGATAGATTTTCTTTTTTTGCCGCGTGTTCTAATTCTCCTGCTTTTCCAACATCTCTCATACTTGCAAAAGTATTGTAACCATCTCTAGCAAGTGCCAATACAGTTTCTAATCCAATTCCTGATGAACTACCTGTAACAAGAGCTACTTTTTTCATACTGATGTTATATTTTTGCTATATTTATCCCATTTTGATTTATCATACTAGTGGTTTATCCCCTTCAACAGGATTAACTAATTCTGTTTTCTCACCATTATTGATCCTCTCCAAAATCTCTAATGAAGAATATTTGTGCAAGTATTCATTATTGTTTCCACATCTGTATGAGAATGTACATCTAGGACATCCAGATTCGTTTTCACATGGGCACTCTTTTACTATGTGCATGCTTCTCTCAAGGGCTTTTTCAAATCTATCATACAATGCTTTACTGGCACCACTTCCTCCTATTGCCCCATCATAGATGAAAATCAAACCTGATATTCCTAAAGATATGCCTCCCAAGTCTTGAGATACTCCTCCAGTAATCATGTTACTTCCTTCAATTACTACATGTTCTGTTGCATGATATCCACTGGCTTCTGTATATTCTTCGTCTTCAGATTTCTCAATAACTTTGTGAGGTCTTGGTGCATGGAAAACAATACCCTTGGTGATAAAATCATATTCTAATGGAGTATCAAGTAGTATTTTTTCTCCTTGTGTAATTTCTTGTCCTAATTCTATATTGATATAACCGTAAACCTTCTTTTGAATATGTAATTTACAAAATGCTATTTCTATTCCCTTTGCTTTTCTCCTCTCAAAAATAGTTTCAATTGTTGGCCACTCTTCTGTAAGTGATTTTGTATAATATGGATAATCTCTTGGAATTCTTTCTAGTTTAGCATAATTTTTTTCTGGGTAATCAAATTCTTTTACCTTATAACGAATTCCTGCCAAAAAATAGATTGCGTCTTTATGTAATTCTTCTAATGCAATTGGTAATGTTCTATCTCCAACTTTTCTTTCATTTAAGAAAATATCAATTGATTTTCCAATTCCTCTAATACTGTAATCATTTAACATAGGATTAATTTTATCAAAATTTGGAATTATTCTATTGTTAAATTCTTTAAGATTCTCTTTGATTATATGATGCTTAATTATCTCTTGATGTTCTTTTAATTCATGTTTTGAAATTGGTCTATCACATGCCATTGCTAATACCTGAAATTCTTCTACAAATGGATTTTTTGGATCAATGTATGTTTTTTCAACGTCCTCAAAATAATCATCAGGATGATTTTTGTAGTATTGAGAAATAGGATCATTTCCTAATGCCAAAAATGCGTATCCTCTTTGTCCTTTTCTTGCAGCTCTTCCAATTCTTTGAATTAATCTATTTATCGGAATAGTTGATGATATAACACAATCAACATTACCTACATCTATGCCTAATTCAAGCGTAGGAGTACATGAAATTGCCTGTAAACTGTCATCTTTGAATTGTCTTTCTACTGATGTTCTATAATTTGCCATTAAACCTGCCCTGTGAACTTTGATGTTGACTTTTTGTTTTTTTGCTTGTATTGCCAAAAGTTCAGAGTTTAGATGTGAATTATTAAACACCATTGTCTTGTGATTTTTTTCAGTTAATTTCTTTGTCAACTCTACCATTAATGCTCTTTGAGTTCTAAGTGATGGGAATAACATTGCAAAATCTGTTTGACCTTTTTTTCCAGAACCATGAATGATTTGCATTTTTTCTCCAAACAACTGTTGACAGAATTCTTTTGCATCATCAAGAGTAGCTGATGCTGCAACAAATTGTAATTTATTACTGCAAATCCTCTTTAGTCGTTTTATGATATAGTGAACATTTGATCCAAAAATTCCTGAATAAACATGTGCTTCATCTACTACAAGAATTCTTGTTGAAGTTAACAATGATGAAAACTTTGTCTGATGCCAAAGATGATAATGTAAAATATCAAAATTTGTAACTAGAATGTGGGGTGGATTTTCAATAATTTCTCTTCTTTTATCATGTTTTGTATCTCCATCAAAAATCTCAACATTAATTCCCATCTTTTCTACAAATTTCTGAATTTTTGGATACTGATCTTGTGATAGTGCTTTTGTTGGATATACAAAAACTGCAAAGACATTTCCATTAACCATGTCTTTTTTTATTCTTTGAATTACTGGAATCAAAAATGCTTCAGTTTTACCTGATGCTGTAGGTGCTTCAATTACGACATTTTCTCCAAATGTGATTTCTTGTATTGCTTCTTCTTGAAATTTATAAAATTGCTCAATCTCTAATTCCTTAAGATGTTCAGAAATAGATTCATCTAACCCTAAATCTTCAACTCTACAGCCCATTTTAGGCTCAGGATTCTTCAAAACCTTGTATTGTGAAACATAGTCTTTTTTTGAAAATAGGATTTCTTCAGTGATCTTATCTGGCTTGTTTTTACCAATCATCTCTTTAATTTCATTTTCTCCTCTGATGATCCCTTCATTCTTCAGACCTTCAGAAAGTCCTTTTTCAGTGACTAATCCTTTGTCAAACCTTGAAAGAAATTCTAAAAACACCTCATCATAATTTTTTGAAAATTCTAAGAGATCTTCAATACCACATTTTCCACAAGATACATGCATTTTTTTGTTGAATGTCTTTTGAATTTCTATTTTTGACTTACATTTTGGACATGAGAATTTCAAGATCTATTTGATAAGACATTATTGATGATTTATTGTTACTTGATACTATTGACCCATGACATTATTAAGCTAGGAAATAGTCTTGAATTTAAAAATGAAAAAAATAGAAATTAACAAAATTTACAATCAAAACTGTATTACAGGAATGAATTTAATTCCTAAAAATAAAATTGATCTTGTAATTACTGATCCTCCTTTTGCCATTAACTTTAAGGCCAAAAAAGCTAATTACAACAGAACATCCTCTAGAGTTCTTTCAGGATATAATGAAATTAAACCTGAAGATTACTATGATTTTACATTTGCATGGATGAGTGAAGTTTTTCGAATTTTAAAGAACACTGGAAGCATGTATGTTTTTTCAGGATGGAATAATCTCAAAGATATTTTACGAGCATTAGATGATGTTGGATTTGTTACAATTAATCATGTTATTTGGAAATATCAATTTGGTGTAGTTACTAAAAGGAAATTTGTCACTTCTCATTATCATTGTCTTTATGTATGCAAAGATGATAAGAAACGAAAATTTTTCCCATTTTCTAGGTTCAAAAAAGATGATAAAACAAACGATGGGCGAAGTCTACATTACAAAGACAAAGAAGATGTCTGGAACATTAAAAGAGAGTACTGGACTGGTGATGAAAAAACACCAACTAAACTTCCATCTGAATTAATCAAAAAATTATTGGAATATTCTAGCGAAAAAAAAGATATTGTCTTTGATCCCTTTCTTGGTTCTGGGCAAGTAGCATTTGTAAGCAAATCCCTTGATAGGCGATTTCTTGGATTTGAAATTGTTCCTGATTATTACAAATTTGCCAAAAAACGACTTGACAAAGGCTTGTATCGAATTAAAAAATCAAAATAAGCTGTTATTTTTTTCAGATTCATCTATTTTTCCAGACTCCTCTATTTTTTTCTGACCCATTTTTCCAGAGATGATTTTTTGAAGATCTTCATCTGTTTTACCTTCAACTTTAACTCCAATTGATTTTGCAATTGTTTCTAGCTTTTCTCGCTCTGTTTCAACAGGACCTGAAATTTTTGGTGCTTCCTCTGTTACTTCTTTCATGTTTTCTTGAATTTCATTTTTTGCCTTATTGTATTCATTAACAGCTTTTCCAAGTTTCTTTGCAGCACCTGGAAGCTTTCCTGTTCCTAAAATCAAAACTAATGCAACAAAAATAATGATCATCCATTCGCTTCCAGATATATTCAATGAATAATCAAGCATGTTTTGCTGTACTCTAATTTGAAATTAAACGTAATGTTCAAGATTCATGCCTAAATTATTGATTTCATCATTGAATATCAGGTATGAGAAGCACTAATTGATTTAAATAAATTCAAGACTGTAAAATTTTATGAAAAAAATTGAAGCAATAGTTCAATCTGGAGCTAAAGATGCAGTAGTTGCTGCAATCAAAAAAGTTGGTGTTGGTGGTGTAACTATTCATAAAGTTCAAGGTCAGGGAGCAGAAGATCCTCCTTTAGTTGGAGAGTACTTTAGCAGAGATATGATTATCTGTGTTATTGATGATCCTAAACTAGATGAGATCATAGATGCAATTACAAGTGTTGCTTGTACTGGAACTAAAGGTGATGGTAAAGTCTTTGTTACCCCAATTGATGATGCATTTGATATATGCACCAAAAAACGTGGAACCACATCTATCTAATTTTGTATTCTTTGTGGCTCTAGTTTCTTTCTAGACTTTATAGCAAGAAGTGTAACTCCAATTCCTATTACACAAAATACCAAGTATGGTGTTTCATTTCCAAATGACTGTGTTATTGGACCTCCAATTGTTGGTCCTAATGCCCAACCTATTCCAAAAACTGTTTCATACGCGCCAATTATTTTTCCTGAAATTGTCTTTCGAGTTTTACTCAAAATTATCTCCAAAGTTAATGGAAAGAATATGCTAAATCCAAATCCCATTAGAACTAACGATATTGCAAAAGTAATGATTGAATCTGCAACAACTGATATTGCTAATCCCATTGATACTGCAATTGTTACTGCAATCAAAGTCTGACTTGTCCTCCTTGCAAATCTTCCAGCTAATGCAAGTGATACCACACGTGATATTCCAAAAACAAAATATAACAACAAAATATCTGTGGCTGTCATTCCATTGTCATTTAAAAATGCAGGATAAATTGTAAGAATTATTCCAAAAGATGATGTACAGAAAATCAATAAAATTATCACTTCTGGAAATCTTTTCATTTCTTTAATTGATGAAAAAGAAAATCGCTCATAATGAATTCTAACCCTTTTTCTTGAGACTAAAAGTGCAGTAATTATTGCAGCTGCCAGAATAAATGCTGTAATCTGGAATAGAATCCTATAGGTGATATCAAGACCCTCAAGGAATACTGTGCCAAGTAATGGGCCCACCATAAATCCAATAACAAAAAACATTGTAAACCATGAGATATTTTTGACTCTGTTTTTCTCAGTACTCTCATTAGCGATAATGGATTGGCATGGAGGCCAAAAAAATGCATGAGCTATACCAGTCATTATTCTAAATCCCATGATTTCTGGAACTGATTGTGCAATTGATAGAAGATAGATTGATGCAGAATTTATGGCAGCCCCTAGTGCAAGCAGATATCCACTGTTAAATCTGTCAAGAAGAATTCCTACAAAAAGTGGAATGAACATGTAGGGAATAAAATTAGATAACCCAATTAATCCAAGTTCGGAATAATTAGCACCGATAATATTTTTTGCAAATAATGGTAAAATTGGACCATGTAATCCGTATGAAATCCCGATGATCAGTCCTGTGATGTTGATTAGTATTAGAACTCTGTTCATTTGTATGCGGCAACCATTATTGCCCCACCCATAAGATCTTTCTCAAATTCTACTCTGGAAAATTTTTCTAGTAACAACCCTTCAAGTTTTTTGTTTTGTGGCCATCTTTTGTATGTACCATAAAGTGTTCCAAACTTTAATCCTAGTCTTCCTCCTGCAATAAATGCAAGAATGGGAAGAATACATCTTAGATAAAATGAAACTCCTGCTCTGATGAATACTTCATCTGGTTTTCCTAAATCAACAATAACAAATCTACCTTCTTTTTTTAACACTCTGTGAATTTCAGATATTGCAATTCTCAAATTGATTGCATCTCTTAGTGAGTATCCACACAAAACTGCATCAAACTCTTCACCTCTAAATGGAATGTGCTCAAAAACTCCATTTACCATGTCTGGTGATTTTTCAAAATGTGTACTTGTATTTTTGAGCATTGGAACAAGAGGGTCATAAAGTGTGATTGAAATTTTTCCATTAGTCTGTTTTAGGGCAGTTTTTGACATGTTACCGAAACCTGATCCTGCATCTAAAATTTTGTTTCCTGGAACTACTCTTTTTGAAATTCCACGGTTTCTATGCTCATCATCTTTACCTAGTGAAATGATAGAATTTACTTTATCATAAACAGGAATAATTTCTCGAAGTACTTCCATTACTTCGCCCCAATAACTTCCTAAACCCATAATCTATCGTCTCAGTATACCTGTTTGAATAGTTTTCAAATCTAAAACTTATTCTGAAACAAACTTTGATGCTTTTTGAGAATAATTCTGTAAATCAGATTCAGAAACTTTCTCAAAAACTTTTGTCTCAGTTGTAATCTTTGCCATTTTGATACCATTGACTTCGTTTTTTTGTTCAGCTTTTAGATTAATTGCTGCAATAGCTAAAGATGCTGCATCATCTAAGTTCATTTCTGTATTGTAATGTTTCTCTAAAAATTCATTTACCTCATCAGAACCTGCACCAATTGCAATTGCTGCATATTGTACATAAGTTCCACTAGGATCAGTTACATAGATTGATTCTCCTTTTTGGTCAATACCTGCAATTATCAAGGAAACTCCGTTTGGGCGTACTCCTGAATATTGTGTAAATTGATGAGATTGATCTGCTAAATGTTTAGCAACTGTTGCAATTTCAACAGATTCATCATATGTCATTCTATTTCCTTGTGAAAAGAATCGTGCACTATCAACTTGAACGCGTGCATCTGGAATGTATCCTGCAGCTGCAACTCCAATATGATAGTCAACTTGGAAAATTTTCTGTGTAATATTTGTAGTTTGTAATGTTCTAGGTTTTTCTTCTACTGCCATGATGACTCCTTCTTTACTGCAAATACCAATTGCTAAAGTTCCTCTTTTTACTGTCTCCATAGCATATTCTACTTGGTATATTCTGCCATCTGGAGAATACATCGTAGGAGTCATATCGTAACCACGTGATGCCATCATGTTATCACGAGTTCATTCCTCAGTCAATTTAAGGGTAATTATCATGCTTGAATATGGAAAAGATCTGGAAATAGGGTTTTAAGTAAAATTGACATATTAAATTCAAGAAAACATGACCAACCAACTCCTAGAATTCAAAGAAATCCTTAGATCCAGACAAGTTTCAGAACAAAGAAAACCTGACAAGCAGACTAAAAAATTATTGTTTTACTTGTTTACAAGTACTCGAGGTGGCTTTACACGATTACGTATTATTATGCACTTAATTGATCAGCCATTTAACACTCATCAACTAGCAAAGGAACTTGATCTTGATTACAAAGCAGTTCAGCATCATATGAAAGTACTAGAGAAAAATAATATGGTCTCAAAAATTGGTGAAAAATATGGAGCAATTTTTCACTTGTCAAATTTCCTTGAAATTAATATTAATGCACTAGATGAGGCAATTGATAAACTAGATAGAAAATTAAACCAAAAAAAGGTCTACATTTAATCAGGTTGTTAATTCGCGATCCGATTTTTGAACCAAACTTAAATATAATCTCAATTTCTTGAGATCATTCATCTTGGTAAAGGCAGATCCGTTTGCAAATGCAACAAAGCAAGTTAATGATGCATGTGATATACTTGGAATAAAAGACAAAGGATTACGAGAATATCTTGCAATCCCAAACCGAATTTTAAGAGTTAAAATTCCTGTAAAAATGGATAACGGAAAAATTAGAATATTTATTGGTTTTAGAAGTCAACATAACAATGACAGAGGTCCATACAAAGGAGGAATTCGTTACTTTAATCCTGAAGGTGGAGTTGAATACATGGAACGCGAAGTCATGGCATTATCTTCATGGATGACTTGGAAATGTGCAATTGTTGATATTCCCTTAGGTGGAGGTAAAGGTGGAATCTATGTTAATCCTAAAACAGAAAAACTAAGTGATGGTGAATTAGAACGACTTACTAGAGGTTTTGCATATAAAATTTCTGAAGTAATTGGTCCTCAAAAAGATATTCCAGCACCTGATGTTTACACAACTGGTAGAGAAATGACACAAATTATGGATACATTTAGCAAACTAAACGGTAACAAATATTCTCCTGGTGTCATTACTGGAAAACCAATTTCTATGGGTGGCTCACTTGCAAGAAATGTTGCAACCGGATTAGGTGCTGCATATTGTGTTAGAGAAGCTGCTAAAACATTGAAACTTAAATTAAAAGGTGCCAAAGTTGTTTTACAAGGATTTGGTAATGCATCTACATTTGCAGGTGAGTATCTTGAAAAAATGGGTGCTAAAGTAATTGGTGTTAGTGATTCAAAAGGTTCTATCTTAATTCCTAATGGTGCTAAAACAAGTAAAATTTTAGAATACAAACAAAAGAAAGGTTCAGTTGTTGGATTTCCTGGAAGCAAGAAAGTATCAACTGAAGAACTACTAACTGCTAAATGTGATATACTTGTTCCAGGTGCATTAGAAAATCAAATTACAGCAAAGATTGCAAAGAATCTAAAATGTAAAATTATTGCAGAAGCTGCAAATGGTCCTACACTGCCTGAAGCAGATCCTATTATTTACAAAAAGAACATTTTAGTCATTCCTGATATATTGGCTAACTCTGGTGGTGTCTGTATTTCATATTTAGAGTGGGTTCAAAACAATATGGGTTACTATTGGTCTTTTGATGAGGTTGCAAATAAGATGGAAGCAAACATTACAAAAGGATTCAAGGATGCTCATGCTCTAGCCAAAAAGCACAAAATTGACATGAGAAAAGCAACAATGGCTTTGGCAGTAGAAAGAGTAGTTGAGGCCTTTAATCAAAAAGGCATTTGGCCTTAGATTAGATACGATTCGTAACATACTAACTGTTCAATAAACATAATTTTTCCTTTAGTGATAATTCTGAGTTTTCTTTTAAAAGAAAGATCAATTTTTGTTCGTCGTTGTAACAACTGAATTGTTTTTCCAGTAAGATATCTTCCTTTTTTATCTCTATCAAAAAGAATTACCAATTTTTTATATTTTGCAACAGAATCTGTAAAATTTATCATTCCTCCAAACTTGTGAAATTCTAATATTTTTCCAGAAAACCCAAGTTTGCGTAATGCAGTTACATCTCTTTTACCTTCAACTACTATAACCCCTTCTTGAATCGAGTTTAATTGGTGGATGAAATTTCTTACTTCCTCAATCTCCTGTTCTGTTACTTGCACAATGTAGTATTCACTTTAACATATTAAGCACTTTTGCTAAAAAATTTTTAATGTCTAAAGTTTTACTTGTACAAAATACAAGAATTGAAGGTTCAGGATATCTAGGTAATCTTCTAAAAGAAGATGGGTTTACAATTCATTCAGTTAATGCAAAACATGAAAAACTTCCTGACGAAAATTACTCTTTAGTTGTTATTTTAGGTGCACCAGAAAGTGCTAATGATGAATTATCTTATCTTAGAACTGAACAAGAACTAATCAAAAAAAATGTTAAAAAAAATATTCCTGTTTTAGGAATTTGTTTGGGCTCTCAATTAATTGCAAAAACTTTTGGAGCAAATGTTTATCCAGGACCAAAAAAAGAAATTGGGTTTTACAATGATTTGAAAATTGATAATAATTCAAAATTATTTTCTGGATTCAAAAACCCATTTACTGTTTTTCATTGGCATGGTGATACTTTTGATTTACCTGAAGGTGCTACACGCCTAGCTCATTCTGAAAATTACCAAAACCAAGCATTTCAAATTCATAGTGCTGTCGGACTTCAATTTCATCTTGAAGTGAATGAAGAAATGGTAAATCTTTGGCTTGATAAGACCTCAGAAAAACTAGAGAAAATCTCATACATCGACCCTGAAAAAATTCGCTTAGATATTAATGAAAATATTTCAGATGTAAAATCAAATATGAAGAATTTTTACAACAACTTGAAACTATCATTCAATCTTTGACCAAAGTTTAATATACTTAGTTTTGATTTTATCGATCGAACTATGTCTGCAGTGAAGAAAATTTTTGATGAAATTATACAAACTGATCATAAAGTCATCACTGAAGAATCATCAAAATCTATTCTCAAAACTTATGGTGTTAAAGTTCCACCTTTTGCATTAGTTACATCTGCTGAAGATGCAGCTAAACAAGCAAAGAAAATTGGTTTTCCACTTGTAATGAAAGTTGTTTCACCACAAATTTTACACAAAACTGATGTTGGTGGAGTTAAAGTTGGATTAGATAATGTCAATGATGTAAAAAAAACATTCAATGACATGTATGGCCGTCTTTCTAAAAAGAAAGGAGTTGATGTTAAAGGAATTCTTCTTGAAAAGATGGTTCCAAAAGGAGTTGAGCTAATTGTTGGTATTCAAAATGATTCCCAGTTTGGCCCTGTAATTATGGTGGGACTTGGTGGTATAATGACAGAAGTTATGAAAGATGTTGCATTTAGAATGCTTCCAATTACAACCTCTGATGCAAAATCTATGATTAATGAACTCAAAGGTTCCAAACTTCTCAAAGGATTCAGAGGAAGTGCGCCAATTGATCTCAATATGGTTGCAACAATGTTAGTGCAAATTGGAAAATTAGGCGTAGACAATGCTGATTACATTAACAGTATTGACTTTAACCCCGTTATTGTATATCCAAAATCCCATTATGTTGTAGACGCAAAAATTATTCTCAACAAAGAATTAAGGAAAAACTCTCTCTCTAAAGCAAAACCAAGCAAAGAAAACATGGAGACATTCTTTACTCCAAAATCTGTTGCACTAGTTGGTGCATCATCAACTCCAGGAAAGATTGGAAACTCTATCTTAGACAGTTTGGTAAATTATGATTTCAAAGGAAAGGTTTACCCAATTAATCCAAAGGCTGATAAAATCTTTGGACAAAAATGCTATCCATCTGTTTCAGCCGTTCCAGGCAAAGTTGATCTTGTTGTAATTTCAGTAGATTTGTCAATGACTCCTCCTGTCTTAGAAGATTGTGCAAAGAAAGGAGTTCATAGCGTTGTAATTGTTTCAGGTGGAGGAAAAGAACTTGGTGGAGAACGTGCAGCTTATGAATCTGAAGTAGCGAGATTATCTAAAAAACACAAAATCAGAATTATTGGCCCTAATTGTATTGGAATGTTCAATGCTGCTAATCGTCTTGATTGTGCATTTCAAGGACAAGAAAGAATGCTACGTTCAAAATTAGGCCCTGTTGCATTTTTCTCACAAAGTGGAACCATGGGAATTAGTATGTTAGAAAGTGCTGATGTATTTGGTTTATCCAAAATGATTAGTTTTGGTAATCGTTCTGATGTTGATGAAGCAGATATGATATGGTATGCTGCAAATGATCCTCAAACCAAAGTTATTGCACTATATGTTGAAGGATTTGGTGATGGTAGAAAATTCATCAATACTGCCAAACGTGTTATGAAAGAAACAAAGAAACCAATAGTAATTTGGAAGAGTGGAAGAACTGCAATGGGTGCAAAACAAGCTGCATCACACACAGGCTCACTTGGAGGCTCAAATGCAATCATTATGGGTGCATTCAAACAAGCAGGTATAATCTCTGTTGACAGTTATCAACAACTAGCTGGAGTCTTAAAGGCATTAGCATGGCAACCAGCTGCCAAGGGAAATAGCGTTGCTATGACTAGTAATGGTGCTGGTCCAATGATTGGTGGAATGGATCAATTAGAAAGATTTGGTCTTACGATAGGAAAGTTATCACCAGAACGTATCAAAAAAATGAAGGCTCATTTTCCACCAGCTGTTCCTATTCATAATGGTAATCCTGCAGATGTAGGTGGCGGTGCAACTGCAGAAGATTATAGATTTGTCATTCAACAATTCATGGAAGAAAAAAATATTGATATTGCAATGCCATGGTTTGTTTTCCAAGATGATCCACTTGAAGAAATAATTGTTGATTATCTAGCTGATTTTCAAAAGAAAAGAAAGAAACCACTTTTAGTTGGTTGTAATGGGGGACCATATACTGAAAAAATGGTAAAATTAGTTGAGAAACATAATATTCCAGTTTACCAAGACCTTCGAACTTGGGTTGAAGCTGCAGGTGCATTAGTTCATTTGGGCAAAATACAAGGAAAATAGATAACATTTAAGTTTCTCATAACTTGGCAAATTACTATGTCACTAGTTACCACATCTACTTCTGATGGCATCTGTACTGTCAAAATCAACAGACCTGACAAACTTAATGCAATGAATATTGATGCTGCAAACGAACTGATTAAAACTTTTGAGGCACTCAATCATGATGATAATGTCAAAGTTATCATTTTGACCGGTGAAGGAGAAAAAGCATTTTCTGCTGGTGCAGATATTGAATACATGTCAAAAATATCTGCAGATGAATCAGTTGATTATGCAAAAACTGGTCAGCTAGTTACTTCAACTGTTGAGTTAGTAAAACAACCAACTATTGCAGCTGTTAACGGGTTTGCTTTAGGTGGAGGTTGTGAACTTGCAATGTCTTGTGATATTCGAATAGCTGCAGATACTGCAAGAATGGGTCAACCAGAAGTAACAATTGGAATTCCTCCTGGATGGGGTGGAACACAAAGATTAATGAGAATTGTGGGAATAGCAAAGGCAAAAGAGCTTGTTTACACTGGTAAAATGATTAAAGCAGATGAAGCAAAAGAGATTGGTCTTGTAAATCAAGTCGTTCCTCTTGCATCATTACAAGAAGAAGCTTTGAAAATGGCTCAACAAATAGCTGGAAACTCTATAATGGGTGTTCAGATGTCTAAAGTTGCAATTAACAAGGGGCGAAATGCAGATCTTGATACTGGTCTTGCAGTTGAATTACTTGCTTGGAGAAATTGCTTTACACATCCTGACAGAGAAGAACGTATGACGGCATTTGTTAACAAGTCAAAGAAATAGTTATTCCTAACTTCTTTCTTATTTTATTAAATTTAAAAAAAGAGCAAGTTTTTTGTAACTAATTTACTGTAACTATTCCAACTCTCCATGGATGCCATGAACAATGGTAACTGTATGTGCCAGATTCTGTAAACGTAAATTCAAACCTATCACCTGTATCTAATGGTGGACTATTGAAAATATCAGTTACCTTACCTGCTTCATCTTGGCTTTGAATATTATGTGCTACTAAATCTTCATTTGCCCATGTGACTGTTGCACCTGTAGGAACTTCTAGATTTAATGGTAAGTAAAATGCTGTATTTGAAGACAAAGCATTTCCATTAGGAATTATAACTTCTGCATTCAAATTTTCTGATGAGGTAACACCACTTTCTAATACTATGACTCCCTCCTCGATTAGGAATTTTATGGCGTTTAGAAACTCTGCTTCTGATATGGTCCCTTCACCATACCATAATGCATTATTTTTTACCCAATCTGGAACAGATTCTGCATTTACAAAATTTACTGAAAATGAAATTAATAAGACTGAAAATACTATAGCTGGAATTAATATTTTTAATTGCATATGCCTCATAACATTATGTATTTGAGGAATTTATTAAACATGTATGCATTGTCTTGCAGTGTAGACTGATTTTTTATATGTAATTTTCATTTTTATTTACGCATGCAAGAATTAATTCAAAACCAAAAAATAATTGATGATGAAAAAAAGCAAGTTATTTTAGAAATACTTGCTGACAAATATTGTAAACAAATCCTTCATAATACACTAGAAAAACCCAAATCTGCAATTGAAATATCTTATGACAAAAAGATACCAATTAGTACTGTATATAGAAGATTACAAACTCTCTATGATGCAAAATTGCTTTCAATTTCTGGCTCGATTAACGAGGATGGAAAAAAGTATTTTTTGTACAAGAGTAAAGTAAAATCAATTTCTCTCAAATGTGATTTGGAAGTTACAACGATTGAAATTGTACCTAATTCTCCACGCTCAAGTTGATTATCAACTTATATTTGCTGGAGATAAAAAATGATGAAAGAAAACTTGGTAACTTCAAAAAGACAGATTCATAATCAAAAAAAGGAATCTACTAGAAGCATTACGTATCGACTGCCAGAAAAACTAGTCAATGAATTAGAAACTGAAGCTACGATGAAAAGTATCTCTCAGAATGTTCTAGTCAAACAAATTCTAGAAAAATATGTTCAATGGGATAGATTCTCTAATAAACTTGGAATGATTCCTGTTCCAAAAGGAATCTTGGAATCATTGGGTGCAGAACTAGATGGTAAAGACATTGATGAAATAATTAATCTGATATTTCCAATAATTAAGGACTCTGTCTTGTTTATCAAAGGAGGATATGATTTGAAACGATGTATTGAAACATTAGAAGATTACATGCGAGCATCTGGTATGAATTCTGATCATAGAGTTGAAGGTGATACACATATCTTTTTAATTCAACATGATTTGGGAATGAAATGGTCTGTCTTCACTGAACAACTACTGTCTCAAGTTTTTCGTAGCTTCTTACCTGATAAGGAACTGAAATTTCAAACAACTGATACCACTGTAATTCTATCTGTAAGCTTAGGTTCTGATTTTAACGAGCATGATTATCACAATTGAAATTCAATTAATAGTTTGAAATATAACTTTTCATAAACTACTGTTAATGAATTCATCTGAATCCACACCACAAAAAATTAGTGTAAAACAAGTTATGAGTAACTCTGTGGTGTCTGTTGATTCATCTGTAACTGCTACTGATGCTGCAAAGATGATGGAGGATACCGGAGTTGGCTCTATTGTTATTTTGGAAGATGCTATGCCTATTGGAATTATTACTGATAGGGATTTTGCAATAAAAATTACTGCTCATTCTTACCCCCTTGACACTCCAGTTAAACGAATAATGTCATCTCCACTAATTTCCATTGATCCTAATTCTAATTTATGGGAAGCATCAGATTTAATGTCTACAAGAAATGTCAGAAAATTACCAGTAATTGATGAGGATAAAGTTATTGGAATAATCACTTCTAGTGATCTAGTCAAACATATTGCAGATCACTAGGATCTATTGGTAAAACATGCTAATTTCTTGAATTACTACTGTGTTGGGTGGGAAAAGCTTCTTATAATTTGAAACAACTTTTTTGTTCATAATGGCAACTGAACAAACACAAAAGATGATCACAGTTAGTGCAAAAGCAGCTGAGAAAATCCAAGAATTCATGAAAGAGGAAGCAGAAGCCCCTGAATACCTTAGAGTATATGTACAAGGCGGCGGTTGTTCTGGTCTATCTTATGGAATGGGCTTTGAAAAAGCACCAGAAGAAGATGACATAGTCATGGAAGAAAATGGAGTTAAACTCCTGGTTGACAGCTACAGCGTTGACCATCTACAAGGTGCAAACGTAGACTATATTGAAAGTCTAATGGGATCTGGATTTAAAATCAACAATCCAAATGTTACAAAATCCTGTTCATGTGGTAGCTCATTTAGTACTGAATAAACAATAATCTCTTTTTCATTTTTACATTTCTTTAGCGTTTGCTATGCAAGCAGATTTCTTGAAAAATTTCAGATCTCGAGTGCAAAATTTTGCGATACCCTCATATATTGAATGAAGAACACCCAAATTATGAAAATAAAGGAGATGAATAGTTTATGCCTCAATCAGGAATTGTCAAATATCACGTTAAACTTTCCTATGAAGTCGATGGACTCGTTGAAAGAGCAGATATAATCGGAGCCATTTTTGGCCAAACAGAAGGACTGTTAGGCCCAGAGATGAATCTGAATGAACTGCAACGAGTTTCTAAAGTAGGTCGCATTGAAGTTAATGCAAAATCAACATCTAATACTACATCTGGTGATGCTTTAATTCCAATGAGTACTGATATTGATACTTGTGCATTAATTGCTGCAGGAATTGAAAGCATTGACAAAGTTGGTCCATTTGATTGCAAATTCAAATTAGAAACCATTGATGATGTACGAGCTGCCAAGAAAGAAGACATCGTAAGACGTGCAAAAGAAATTAAGCAAAAATGGTCAACAAAAACTGTCAGTGAAGGAGAAACCATGTTAAATGATGTTCACAGAGGTGACACTGGAAAACTATCAACATATGGCCCATCAAAACTCACATGCAGTTCTGGTCTTTTTGATTCTAAATGGGTAATTCTAGTTGAAGGAAGAGCAGATGTGATTAATCTTCTAAGAGCAGGGTATGATAATGTTCTTGCAATTGAGGGTGCAAAAATTGATGAATCTATCAAAGAACTATGTAGTTCTAAAGACACTGTAGTTGCATTTCTTGATGGAGATAGAGCCGGTGGATTTATCCTAAAAGAACTCCAATCTGTTGTTAAATTAGACTATGAACTTCAAGCAGACACTGATGTAGAAGTTGAAGAATTAACTCCACAAAGATTAGATGAACTTCTAAGACCTATTGCTGATGAAATTGAAGGTGGAAAACCAAAACCATCATCTACAAGTGAAGATGATAAACCAACTGCAGATGTGGCATCTGCAATTTTCCCAAATCTTAATGAAACACTTGAAGCAGTTGCATTAGACGGTGACAAAAATGAAATTTTCAAAGTTCCAATAAGTGAAGTTGTTAGTAAACTCTCATCTCAATCTGGAATCAAATATCTACTACTCGATGGAATTATCACTCAACGACTAGTAGATGCTGCTAAAAAAGCTGGTATTGAATATGTTATTGGCCATAGAGTTGCTAAATTATCCAACTCTGATGGAATGATGCTTAAAACATTTAGTGACTTAGGCGTATCATAGGATCTCTAGATGACTGAACTAAAAATTCAGCACCTCTTAACTCTCTCTTATCTATTATCTAAAGGAGCAAAACACAACTATGTTACTATCACTACTTCATCTCTTGGAAAGAGTATCAATAAATCACAACAGGCTGCATCAAAACATCTACTTGAACTAGAACAAAATCACTTCATTGAAAGAATAGTTAATGGACGAAACATTTCAGTAAAAATAACTTCAAAAGGCTTCTCTGAAATGGTAAAACTTTCTGCCATTTTACAAAAAAGTCTAGATTCTTCTCCTTCTCATGTTGATCTAAAAGGAACTTTAGTTTCTGGAATGGGTGAAGGTGCATACTATATGGGATTAAAAGGATATACAAAACAATTCAAACCAAAAATTGGCTACATTCCATTCCCTGGAACCCTTAATGTTAGATTAGATCAAAAAATTCATCTAGAAGCAATTAAACAATTTGAAATTTTAGAAGGTATCAAAATTAAGAGTTTTTCAGATGGCAAAAGAACGTATGGCTGGGTAAAATGTTTTCCTGCTAAACTTAACAATTCCATTAGTTGTGAATTGATCATGCTTGAACGAACTCATCATGATGATTCTATAATTGAATTAATATCCAAAGTCTGTATACGAAAAACTGGAAAACTAAAAGATGGCTCAAAGGTTTCAATCAAGATTCCAATAAATTCCTAAATTCCATGAATTGATTCTCCGTACTCTTTTTCTATTTTAGAGCTAGAGCTTTCAGGAATTGGGGATTGTAATCTTGCAACTTTTGCATCAAGATCAATTTTTTTACATCCATCTTTAATGAATTTCTCTTGATGAACTTGATCATATCCTAATGCAATAATCTGTGGCCTTACACGATTAACCGTCTTAAAAATATCATCTTCTTGTCCGACTAGACAAAGATCTACCATTGTAAGTGAATTTACTAATTCTTGTCTTTGTTCTTGAGTATGAAGTGGTCTTCGTTTCTTCATCTTTTCAGATGTGCTATCAGTTGCTACAACTACCACTAGTGAGTCTCCTAATGCTTTTGCTGCATTAAGTGTGTAAATGTGACCGGGGTGAATAATATCAAAAACTCCTCCGGCCAATACTACTTGTAATGAATTTCGACCAATCTCAGTAAGCGTATTTCTATCTTCATTTACAAGTTGATTTTTTATTAACTCATCAATTTTTTTGTTAATTGCCTCTGCTGATAACATACTTTTCCCCTTAATTTTTTCAAATGCTGGGGTTCCATCAATTTCAGATACATACATGGCAGAAAGAATTGCCTTTTCACTTAATTCCAATATTTTTTCTATTTCTAGACCCTCTCTTTAATTCATCGCTAAACATTACATCTTTGGATCAAGGCCTTTTGCCAATCTTAATGCATCCACAAGGCCATCTGCATATCCAATACTCAAAATTGCTACCTCATCTTGACCATCCTCTAAGAATTTTTCCGTATCTTTTATGTACAATTCAGCATTTTCTAAAATAATATGAAATTCTTTTTGATCTTTATAGTATGGTTCAACTTCTTTTAGTGCCTCTCTGACCATTGGAACATATTTCTCTATCATTTGAATTGAAATTTTCTTTGTTTTTTCAGAATTATCAAATGGCTCATCGATGCATTTTCCTAATATCTTCAAAGCATCTAATTCAGTAAAGTGTAATCTACCTGGAATAATTACTGTATGTGGTGGTTTTCCAAAATCTTTTTTCTTTAAACTAGATACTTTGCCTGACATAATCAATTGATCCTTAAATCCAATTCTTGATGCAACTATCGCATAAGTAGATGAACTAATGACGTTTCTTCTTTGTCCTTTCTCTGTTTCTAATAATCCATTTAATGCATCTTTTGGATCTAAGAAAAAATCTTTATCTTGATTATACTCTAAGAGTAGTACTGTGTGATTGCCTTCAATAATATTTTTGTAAATTAGATAGTACGGTGTTGTAAGTGATTTCATTTCACTCATTATTGTTGCAATTCTTCCCACTTTGTAAAAATGTAAACCACATTCACCTATCATTGAAGTAAGTGATGATGAAGCATGAATAGAATATGTTTTTATTTTTGCTTCAATTGCTCTTGTTCTTAATTCAATATGTGTTGTTGCAATGTATGGATCTCCATATGATAATAAAACAACTTTTTTCTTCTTTGCATTTTGTAAAATCTCATTTCCATCTTCGACTAACCACCTCTTTGCAGGTTTGAATTCTCCTTTTGTTGCATTTTTGATTTTAACCAAATCCGATTTTCCAATTGGACTAGTAAATTGTTCAAGGTAAACCATGTCTGCTTTAGATAAAATATCTAGTGCTTCATTAGGAATTGATTTGAATCCTGAAATTCCTAAACCTACAAACCAAAGCATTACTGCATCTTTCTATCATGAAGTCTTTTTAAGTGCTGAAGAGTTTTCTTGAGAATCTCTATTCCTCTTAGATATTCATCAATTGAAACTTTCTCATTAATTGTATGAGCTTCATGTGGGTCTCCTGGCCCATAAGTGACAACAGGAATTTTCCATTGATTTCCAAGAACATTCATGTCTCCTGTACCTGTTTTCCTGATTAGAGTTGGCCTTGAGTGTTCTATGTCAATTATTCCAAGTGTTAGTGCCCTGACTAATGGTGAACTGTGTTCTGCTTCAAATGGTTCTGTTTCATCAAGAATTGAATAAAACGCCTCTACTCCTCTTTTTTCTGCAATTTCTTTTACCAATGTTGAAATTTTTTGTTCAGTGGATTTACAATTCATATCTACGGGAATTCTGATATCAAATGTAGTTTCACATTCTCTTGGAGTAACATTGTGGCTAATCCCTCCTTTAATCTCAGTTATAGTTGCAGTTAACAACATTCCTTTAGTTTTATTATCTTGATTTTCTTCTAATCTTTCTTTGAGTTCTTGTGCAAAAACAATTGATTCTTGAATTGCATTTTTTGAGAGCCATGGTGCACTTGCATGAGAACTATCTTCTACATTCACTTTAAGATTAATTGCTAATCTTCCTTTGTATGCAATTGTAATTTGTTTAACCCCACTTGGCTCTCCAAAAACTGCATAATCTACTCCCATCTCTTTATTTACAAGATTTTTTACTCCTGTGGCATTCCCTTCTTCATCTACAGATGCTACGAAAATTACAGTTCCATTGTTATTTTGAATTGATGCTGCAGCAAATAACATTGCAATTAATGGTGCTTTTGCATCTGATGCCCCACGTCCATAAAGTGAGTCTCCATCTTTTCTAACCTTAACTTTTCCTGGTACGACATCCATATGTCCACATAACATAATTTTTGGTGATCCTGATCCTTTCTTTGCAATTAAATTTCCTACTTCATCAATTTGAATGTCCTCAAATCCTAAATCATCACATTTATCTGCTAAAAAATCTGCCATTGGTTTTTCACTAAGAGATGGAGTGTAAAGTCTGAGTGCTTTCTCAAGTGTCTTTACTTCAAATCTTGGTGTTACTGTAAAATGTGTATTCAATTCTTACTTGTCCATCTTTACTGCATAATCCAACATTAAGGAAGGAATATCAATTTCACATACTCTAACTGTGTTCTTGTATTCTGTTGTATTGTTAACTTCATGTACGACTAATCCTTTTTCATCACTTTCCATCAAATCCACCCCTACGATATCTCCTTGAACTGCATTTTTTGCTTTAATACACATTTCTTCCATTTCTGGTGTGACCTTGCATGGTTTTGCTATTCCTCCAAGTGCCATATTTGTTTTCCAATTTCCATTACCTGAAGTTCTGTAAATTGCTGCAACTATTTTTTCGCCTACCATTATAGCTCTGATATCTCTTGGTGGTCTTTTTACAAATTCTTCCAAGTAATGAATGTGGTAAATTGGATACATGTTTTCTCTACTTTCAATTATTCCTTCAGCTGAATCTTTATCATTTAATTTTGAAATTAATCTCCCCCAACTACCTACAGTTGGTTTGATAATCTTAGGAAATCCTTGTGTTTCTAATGCTTGTAAAGCTGCATCTTTTGAAAAGGCAACTGTTGCATCAGGTGTTGGCACTCCAAATTTTTTTAATAACATGTGTGTGAATAACTTGTTTCCTGCAAAAATACCTGTATTGAGACAATTAATTACTTTGACCCCAAGTCCTTCTAGAGCTGCAGTTGAATGTAAATTTCTATAATAACTTACACATCTCTGAATTACTATGCCGTAATCTTCAGGTTTTTCTTCTAAATTTAATGCTAGTTTCTTACAATCAACCATCTGAACATTGATGTTGTTTTTTTTACCGGCTTCTAGAAGAGCCTTTTCTTCCCAACGGATGGTATCGTAAAGAACAGTAACGTCAGGATTCACTGTCCCCAATCCTCGCCAACCGTTTGGGCAGGCTTTAGATCGAAACCATCTGAACCTTTTGCTAATTCAAAACTTGCGCCACATTCTGGACATGTTACAATTTCTCCTTCAAGTGCATCACTTGGTATGGAAATATCTGCATCACATTCTTCACATTTTGACATATTTTCTCCTCATTTCTTCTCTCTATTTATCATTAATTATCTTTTTTTCAAGTCTATCTTCAAGTGGAATCTCGATAAGATCTCCCATTCTTAGATTCTTTAACCCAAATGCAACCGCCTTTGCACCTTCATCGTCTTTTTGGAGGCCTAATAATGACATTAGATATGCTGCACCTGTCTTTCCAGCTAATTCTCCAAAGACAATTCTTCGTCTGTTTCCAACTGCTCTTGGTGGTATGGGTTCATAGGCTGCAGGATTTTTGAGAATTGCTGCTAGATGTGTTCCAGCTTTGTGTTTGTATGCCGATGATCCTACAATTGGTTTTGAATCATATGGTGTAATTGATGTGTAATCTTCAATCAATCTAGATAAATCTAGTAACATGTCTAATCTGAAATCATTTGGTGATTTGTATAAATAAGTAAGTGCTACTGCAACTTCGGCAAGAGGCGGAATCCCAGTTCTTTCTCCAATCCCATCAATGGTAGTATGAATTTGATCAACTCCTGCATCACATGCTGAAAATGCATTTGCTACTGCAAAACCAATATCATTGTGAACGTGTGCATCTAATGGTACATCTACTACTTCTCTGACTTTCTTAACAAAGTTATACATTCCAATAGGCCGTAAAATTCCAACTGTATCTGGAAGGCTAATTCTATCTACTCCTGCTTCTTCTATTGCCTTACAAACTTTGAGTAAAAATTCAGGTTCTGCTCTACTTCCATCTTCTACTGTAAATCTAATTTTAAGACCATGAGATTTTGCATACTCTACAGTCTCTACAGCTCTGTTTAGTGCCTCTTCTCTTGAAATACGTAGCTTGTCTTTAAGATGAATATCTGAAATTCCTAAATATGCAGCACACCATTTTGCATCACAATCTAATGAAATATCTATATCTGCTTTGAGAGCTCGTCCATGAGAAACAATATCTGCTTTTAATCCTTGCTTGATAATTGTCTTAGTTGCTTCTTTGTGATCATTTGATACCACTGGTGAGATTTCAATTTGGTCCACTCCAAAATAATCTAACATCCATGCAATCTGAATTCTTTGTTTGTTTGTAAATGAAACACCTGGATGTTGTTCTCCTTCTCTTAAAGTACTATCTAGTACTCTAATCTTCTTTGGATTTTTGTCGTATGCATTGTAAATGTTTGCATAGTGATTCGGATCTTTCATTACTGAAATCGTTGATCTGAATATAGAATATAAACATATTCGTACTAGGTTCGTTGGAAATAACTAATAATGATCCTAATTTAGTTTTGAATTGAAATTATGAAACGAAAGTCGCATTTAGATTATTTTCTTCAAAATAATTACAGTATTTGTGTCTACTACCCCTGGAATCTTTCTTAATGCATCAATACTACTATTAATTTCCGCAATTGTTGCTGCACTGATAATTGTTGTAATGTCGTATTGACCTGTAATCTCATAAACTGTTTTTACTCCTTCTAATTTAGTGAGTTTTAGAGAAACTTTTGATGTATCTGTTGCTGAATCTACTGAAACTAAAACAATTGCGCTAGTGGCATTTTCTTCACCAAGTTCTAAAGTGAATTTTTTTATTGTTTTGCTATCTAAAAGATTTTTTACTCTTCTCCTTACTGCTGATTCAGAAAGCTTTAGTTTTTTACCAATATCTACAAATGATTCTCTAGAGTTTTCTTTCAAATACTCTATAATTTTCTCGTCAACTTTATCCTTGTACATTACGTTTTTGCTCCTCTTCAGTTAGTATGGAATCAAGAGCATGTAAAACTTTTGTTATGTCTTCTTCAGATATTACCAAAGGTGGAAGAATTCTTAGTATATTTCTTCCAGAGTATAACATTAACACTCCTTTCTTTATCAACCCCATTAGAATATCCTTAATCTCAAATTTCATCTCTATACCTATCATGAGTCCTTTTCCACGAATTTCCCTAATCATAGTATGTTTTTCTTTCAATTTTTCTAATCCTTCTCTAAAAATTTTCCCCATCTTCTCAGAATTTTCAATTAATCCATCTTCTGTTAATGCTTTAAGAGATGCAATACCTGCTGCACAAGACAATGGGTTTCCTCCAAATGTTGAAGAATGTTCTCCTTTACTCATTGAAGCTAAAATGTCAGGTCTGACAAGAGTTGCACCCATTGGAACTCCTCCTGCAATTCCTTTTGCAAGACACAAAATATCTGGTGCAGTATTCCAATGATCACAAGCCCATAATCGTCCTGTTCTGCCTAAACCAGCTTGTATTTCGTCAAAAATTAGCAGAATTCCTTTTTCATCACAAATCTTTCTTACTTCTTGTAAAAATCCTTCAGGTGCAACAATGATTCCACTTTCACCTTGAATTGGTTCTAAAATTATAAAAGATGTGTCTTCATCAATAACTGAACGAAGTGATTCAATGTCGCCAAAAGATGCAAAAGAAACTTTTTCAACAAGTGGTTCAAATGCTTTTTTATATTTTGGATTAAATGTTAATGATAAAGCACCAAATGATTTTCCGTGATAAGATCCTTTCATTGCAACCATTCCTTTTTTACCAGTAAATTTTCTTGCAAATTTTATCGCTGCTTCAATTGCTTCTGCTCCACTGTTGTTTAGATGAACTTGTGTGAGTCCTTTTGGTGCTAGTCCAATTAGAGTTTTCAAAAACTCTTCTCTTGTTTTATTATATAATGAACTATGAACTGTAATAATTTTATCAAGTTGTTCTTTAATTGCCTTGTTAACTCTTTGATTTTGATGTCCAACTAATGAGACACCATATCCTCCCATACAATCGATGTATTCTTTTCCGTCAGTATCCCATACATGAGCTCCCACTCCTTTTTCAATTGTAACTGGAAATCTTTGATATAGATTTCCCATAAATTGGTCTTCACTCATGTTCAATCACCGTACAATTATCATGTGCAATTGCAGAAGATATTGGATTTTCTCTTTGACCATTTGCAATCAATGCTTCTTTGACTCCCATGTCTAAGGCCTCAGTAGATGCTAAAATTTTCTTCTCCATTCCTGGCCCTATTTTTGGTCTAATTTCTTTTGCTTCTGCTAGTGTTAGTTTAGAAACAAGTTTGTCATCCATTAATAGTCCATCTACATTTGTGATGAATAATACTTTGTCACTACCTACTTTTCCAGCTATGTACGCTGCGGCTCGGTCTCCATCAACATTAAGAAATTCTGATTCTTCGCTAATTGCTATTGGTGAAATTACAGGTGTAAGTCCTTGTTCTAAGAGTAATTTGATGAATTCAGAGTTTATTTCTTTAATTTTTCCAGTATATCCTCCATCAATTGCTTGTTTCCTGCCTTTTTCGTTAACTATGAGGAGTTTCTTTTTTCTATCTGCCTGTATAATTTTAGCATCAATTCCTGAAAGACCAATTGCATTAATTCCATTTTTTTGAAGCATCTGAACAATTACTTTGTTAATTCTACCAGACATCACCATAGTAAAAATCTCTGCAGTTTCTTTGTCAGTGTATCTACTTTTGATGCCGCTAGGTGATGTTACAAATTTTGGTTCTTTTCCAAGTTGTTCACAAACTTTTGTAACTTCTTTTCCTCCACCGTGAACTAAAATTACTCCTTCTGACTCTACAACTTTTTTAATGTCTGTAATTGCAGATGGATGTAAATCATCTACAACACTTCCACCAATTTTGATTGTGATCATTTCTAAACAGGAGTTAATGGAGTATATCTAAGTCCATCCATTTCATCAAAACCACACATAACATTCATGTTTTGAATAGCAGAACCTGCTGCACCTTTCATCAAGTTATCTGATGCAGAAAGTGCAATCAATCTGTGATTGTCTTCATCTAAATCAAATCCGATATCACAAAAGTTTGAACCTACCAAGAATTTTGGGTCTGGAAATTTGTATAATCCTTTTTTATCTCGAATAAGTCTAATAAATTTTTCATCGCCGTAAGCTTGACGATATAATTTCCACAATTCTTTTTCTTCAATATCTTTTAGCATGAATGTATGATTTGTACATAAAATTCCTCGAACTACGTCCACTGCATGAGGGCTCATTGAAACATGAATTTTATTTCCTGCAATTTCACTAAGTTCTTGCTCAATCTCACCTGTATGTCTATGCTTTGCTGGTTTGTATGGTCTAATTACACCTGCTCTCATTGCATGTGCAGTTCCAGCACCAGATCCTGCTCCTGAAGACCCAATCTTTGAGTCTACAACTATATGTTCTGTATCGATAATGTTATTTCGAATTAATGGTGCTAGTGCTAATATTGATGTCACTGCCATGCATCCTGGACAAGAAACAAGTTGTGAATTTTTGATTTCCTCTCTATGTAATTCAGGTATTCCAAAAACTGATTTTGGTAAATAATCCGGATGTGGGTGTTCCCATCCATACCATTTGTCATAATCTTCTTGTTTATGTAATCTATAATCTGCACTCAAATCAATTATTTTGATGCCTCTGTCATAGAGAGCCTTTACAATTTCAGTGGCAGTACCGTGTGGGACTGCTGTAAAAACTAAATCACAATTGTCAGTTAATTTATCATAATCTAATTCTGAGAAAGTAAGATCAGTAAATCCCTTCAAACTTGGTTGTACTCTGTGGAGATATTCGCCAACATGCTGTCTTGATGTAACCATGGAGATCTCAACATCTGGATGATTGACAAGAAGACGGAGTGTCTCTCCACCTACATACCCTGATGCTCCTACAACACCTACTTTCATGATAAACCTCCTCGTAAAGAAGTATAATTTATTTCCTAACGTAGTTTAGCGCATATTCTACCATTTCTTTTGGAATGTTTCGTTGCGCAACTCTTGCTAATCCTTTGAATTCTACTGTATTGTTGACTTCATGTACAACTAGGCCTTTTTCTTCATCTTCCATCATATCTATTCCTAAAATTCCACTTCCCATGGCTTTTGATGCTTTTGATGCCAAATCTCCTATTTCTTTTGTGATCTCACAAAGTTCTGGATCTGCCCCTAGTGCGATGTTTGTTTTAAAACCTCCTGATGATTTCCTATACATAGCTGCAATGGGTTCATCACCTATTGTGATTATTCGGATATCTCTTGGTGGTCTTTTAATTAATTCTTGCAAGTAGTAAATTCTATCGTGAGGACTATCTGTAGTGTTTCTTATTTCAAAAACTGCATCCATTGTGTCTTTATCTTTAATTGGCATTACTCCCCTTCCCCAACTTCCTATTACTGGTTTAATTACTAGTGGATATCCAACTTTTTCTAAATTCTCAGCTGCACTTTCACTTGAAAATGAAAAATATGTTTTTGGTGTTGGAATATTTTCTTTTTTTAATTGTAACGTCATAAGCATTTTATTTCCACAAATGTTTGCAACATCAAATTTGTTTAGAACTGGAATGTTCATAAATTCTAGACTTGCAGTGAAATGAAGTCCTCTAAAATAACTTACACATCTTTCTAAAACAATATCTCCCAAGTCATAGTCATCTTTTTTACTATCTGTGTTAATCTGAGTAGTCTTTGCATCTAACATTAATGCA
>JAMHKW010000040.1:0-8402 GCA_028439805.1 Candidatus Nitrosopumilus sp.
CGAAAAATTGTTATTGATTTTGATAATAAAAAAAATCTTGCAGAAAATGTAATTCAAATAAAAAATAATCTTACAAGGAGAGCTAGAATTGCATAAGACAGTACAAGATATCCTAAATATGAAAAAAGAAGAGAAGAAAATTTCAGTAATTACAAGTTATGATTACACTTTAGCTTCACTATGTGATAAAGCAGGAATTGATGTATTGTTAGTTGGTGATAGTGCAGGAATGGTAATGCTTGGTTATGAAAATACAATTCCTGTGACAATGGATCAAATGTGTATGTTTACAGAAGCAGTTAGTAGAGCAAGACAAAATTCGTTACTAGTAGCAGATTTACCATTTATGTCATACCAAGTAAGTATAGAAGATGCTATCAAAAATTCTGGTCGATTAATCAAGGCAGGAGCTGATGCTGTAAAACTTGAAGGAGGTTCAATAATGTCTGAAACAATTAGCGCAATTGTAGATATAGGAATTCCAGTAATGGGTCATATCGGATTACAACCTCAAACAACAATGCTTTCACAAGGATACAAAGTACAAGGAAAAACAAAAGATACTGCAATGAAGTTAATTGAAGATGCAAAAGAGCTTGAAGAGGCAGGAGTGTTCAGCATTGCATTAGAAATGGTCAGTCATGAAGTAGCAGAAATAATTTCTGAAACTATCAGTATTCCTACAATAGGAATTGGTTCAGGAGTAAATTGTGATGGACAAGTACTAGTTGTTCAAGATTTACTAGGAATGTACGATAAGATAAAACCAAAATTTGCAAAAAGATACATGAATTTATCTAAAGATATTGTAAAATCGCTAGAGAATTACAAAAACGACATAGAATCAGGCACGTTTCCTGCAGCAGAGAATTGGTTTTCAATGAGTGATGAAGAGTTTAAAAAATTACGTGAGCAAATTGGTAGTTAAAAAAAAGATAAAGAAAAAAGATCATCCATCTTTAGATATTGTTAGTTCATTTGGTGTAGAATTATCTGGAAAAAGAATTGTGCTTTGTGTTGCAGGAAGTGTAGCAGCATACAAAGCAATCGAACTTGCAAGATTACTAATGAGACATGGAGCAGATGTAACATGTGTCACAAGTAATGCAGTTACAAAATTAATTCAACCTGATTATTTCAAATGGGCTACTGGAAACGAGGTAATTACAAAACTCACAGGTGAATTAGAACATATCAGATTAGCAGATTACAATCAATCAGATCTAATAATAGTATATCCAGCTACTGCAAATACATTAGGAAAATTAGCAAATGGTATTGATGATACACCGATTTCCACTGTACTTACTGTAGGATTTGGATCAAAAATTCCAATCTTAATGTGTATGGCAATGCATGAATCAATGTATGATAATTCAGCAGTAAAAAAGAATATAGAATTTCTGAAAAATAAGATTGATTTTATTTCTCCTCAAATGATTGAAGGAAAAGCAAAAGCTCCAGAACCAGAAGATGTTTTAGGACATATTTTGAAAAAATTTGGATTTTCATCAATATTAAAAAATAAAAAAGTGTTAATGACTGCAGGACCAACAATTGAGCATATAGATCCTGTACGAGTAATTACAAATCAAAGTTCAGGAAAAACAGGAGTAAGTTTAGCATCAGAATTAATTTCAGCAGGAGCTAAAGTTACTTTTGTGTATGGACCTGGAGAAGAAAAACCACCAAAGGGTGCAAAAATTATCAATGTTACATCTAGTAAAGAAATGCATAATGCTGTAAAAACAGAATTAAAGAAAAAATTTGATATTGTAATAATGAGTGCAGCAATTGCAGATTATATTCCTGTAAACCTAAGTAAGAATAAGATCAAAAGTTCAAAAAATGAGTTAAAAATTAGCCTCAAAAAAGTACCAAAAATTATAGATCAGATCAAAAAATATCAAAAAAATGTATTGTTAGTAGGTTTTAAGGCAGAAACAAATCTTACAAAAAATCAATTAATTAAATCAGCTCAAAGAAAATTAAAAGAATCAAATTCAGATATTATAATAGCAAATGATATTGGTTTATCTAAATATAAAAAAAATCCTCAAAATAATCAGGTAGTTATTGTAGATTCTGAAAAAGTTGTTACATCTGGATGGATGAAAAAACAGAAAATTGCAAAGTTTATCAAAAAACAAATTGAGCAAAAAATTAAATGAAAAAATCAGAGCTTCGAAGGTTGATTTTAGATTATAAAGAAATTAAACAAAAATCAAATAAATCAAAAGACAAAAAATTACAAGAAAAATTAGGTCAAATTGAGCATAGATATTATCATGAAACTGGTAGAATTTTAAAATTTGATCTCAAAGAGATTACATAAAATACATCATAGAGCAAGTAATTTTACAAATGAAATTGAATCATTCTGATTATAAACAAAGAAATATGAAAATTTGGAATGAGGTTGCTCCTCGTTATCATAAAAGATGGGCTAGTGTAAGTAAAGGGCCATTTCAAAGTACTACAAAATTAATCGAATTAGTAAATATCAACAAAGGTAACACAGTATTAGATCTTGGATGTGGTACAGGTGTAGTAACAAAAAAAATTCAAAGTAAAGTTGGAAAATCTGGATATGTAGTAGGTGTGGATACTTCTACTACTGCAATTAAAATAGCAAAAAAGTGGAATGGAAAAAAATCAAATTTAGATTTTATAAATATTGATGCAGAAAAGTTTAGTTTTTTAAAAAAATTCGATATTGTAACTTGTCAGTATGCATTATTCTTTTTTCCAAATGCCCAAAAAGCATTAAAAAACATTAGAAATAGCCTCAAAAAATCTGGCAAAATAGGAATTTCAGTTCATGGAAATAAGGAAAACGTTCCTTTTTTTAGCAGTATTTTAGATTCAGTAACTAAATTTATTCCAGATTATGTACCACCTGGTTCACCAAATCTTGATAGATTTGGTACAAAATCTGCATTAAAAAAAGAGATCAGTAAAGCTGGATTCTCAAAGATAGTAGTAAAAGAATTTATTTTTGAATATAGTCCTGGAAAATTTGAGGATTATTGGAAAAATTATATCAAATACATTGCAAAGCCTCTAAAAGAAAAATTAGATGAATTAGAAAATTCAAAAAGAAAAGAATTGAAGCAGTTAGTCAAAGAGAAAACAACTCTATACACAAAGAAAAATGGAAGAATTCTATTTCCATGGCAAGTTTTAATTTTAACAGCAAAATACTAGAGATTTGGAGAGATAGAAATGGGTAAAGACAAAGAAGAAAAACCAAAAAAGAATGATTTTAAAGTATTTCTTAGAAAAAGAGCACCAATTTATCTTGGCTTGATTGGATTGTTTATAATTTTCATAGTTCCTGATTTAACAAAAAGTGATTTAGAAAGTAGTTTTCCAGAACTAGTATTTGAAGAACAACAAGCAGTAGATGCCCTGATGGGGTATAATGGACCAAATGAGTCAGGATTAACTGTAATGGATGCAATTTCAATGAAAATTAGCGAAGAATACCCAGATGAAAAAATTTATGACAACAAAAAAACCAATGTAGAACTAATTGTATCAAGTATAGATTCAGAAAAATATCAAGTTATGTTAAATTTTGAATCACATAAAGGAGAAATAAATTATGATTGGAATGTTGATATGAGTTCTGGAGAAATTACATCAAATAACCAAGAATCAAAATACATTATTGATCTAGTAGACTTTTATGATTAGGCTCAAATTGTGACTAAATCTTTAGTAAATTTGTGCATTACAATTGGTTTTTCTTTAACAATTAGAGAATCTTCTATTCTAATTCCAAATTTGTTTTCAATATAGATTCCAGGTTCTACAGTAATTGCCATATTTTTTTTTAATTTTGTATCACTTCTATAGGAAATTGTTGGAAGTTCATGTACTTCTAATCCAATTCCATGACCAGTAGAATGAATAAAGTATTTACCATAATTTTTTTCTTCAATGTATTTTCTACATGCAGAATCTACATCTTTACAATCTACATTTGGTTTAACAGCTTTTAGACCAAGTTTTTGAGATTCTTTAACAATTTCATATGCTGCATTGGCTTGTGATGAAATTTTTCCAAGTGCAAATGTTCTAGTTGCATCAGAAACATATCCCTTGTATCGTAGTGTAATATCAGTAACTACAAGATCACCTCTTTTGAATTTTCTTGATGAAACTTGAGCATGAGGTAATGCACCATTAGGACCTCCAGCAATAATTAAAGGATTAAGCGTTGATTTGTATCCTGTGTCAAACATTTGTTGTTCTAGTGCATATTGCATCAAAATTGTTTGCAATTCTGATTCTTTTTGACCTACTTTCATCTTTTTTGAGCAAATCTTGAACATTTCGTCAATAATTTTGGAAGCTTTTTTGAGTATTTGGAGTTCTTTTTCATCTTTAATTATACGAGAATTGTAAAATGGTTCTGTAGATGATTTTATTTTTGGAATAGATTTTTTCAAAGATATCATAATAGAATAATTTTGACAATCAGTACAAACACGATTTTTCTTAATTTTTTTTATTAGAGAAGTAACCAATCCAGTTCCACGTTCTGCTGTAATTACATCACAGTATTCAGATTCTTCTCTTGCCCTTCCCACTTCAAGTTCTGGTGCAATAATAGTTGTTTTTCCATTCTTTTCAAGCAATCCTATTGCTTCGCCCCAAAATCCAGTCATGTAAAACAAGTTCTCAGGCTCAAATGTCACTAGTGTATCACAACCAATCTTTTGGGCATATTTTAGAAGATTTTTTCTTCGCTGTTTCACACAAAAAAATCTCTGTTTCTCAATTTATGTATGATGTAAAGTTTGTATATGGAAATTTCGACAGATCGTTGTGACAGAAGAAAAAGAGAAGAAAAAAGTAGTTGCGCTACTATCAGGAGGTCTAGATAGTCAACTTGCAGTCAGAATGATGCAAGAACAAGGTTTTGAAGTTTCAGCTGTTGCAATAAAAACTCCTTTTTGTGATTTTGATTGTGGACGAGGATGTGGATTTGAAATTAGAGAAAGAGCTGATGATCTTAATGTAAATTTAAAGACAGTTTATCTTGGTGATGAATACATTGAGATGTTAAAGCACCCAAAACATGGAATTGGTGCAGGCTTTAACCCATGTATTGATTGTCGAGCCATGATGTTTGATGCTGCAAAAAAACACATGGATGAAATTGGTGCAGAATTTATTATTTCAGGTGAAGTATTAGGTCAACGTCCAATGAGTCAACATGGACCTGCATTAAGAACTATTGAAAAAGAATCAGGTCTTGTTGGAAAAATTGTAAGACCATTATCAGCTGCATTACTACCAGCAACAGATGCTGAAAAAGAAGGATTGATCAAAAGAGAAAATCTTGGAATGATTAAAGGTAGAACAAGAAGAAATCAATTACAGATGGCAAAAGAATATGGAATTGAAAATCCACCTAATGCAGGTGGTGGTTGTTTGTTAACAGAACCACAATTTGGAGTTAAGGCAAAAGATTTGTTTGATCATATTGAAACTCCAACTATTAATGATGTTGATTTGTTAAAGATTGGAAGACATTTTAGATTAGATGAAGAAACAAAATTTGTTGTTGGAAGAAACAAAGATGAAAATGAAATGATCAAAGCAATAGCATTGCCAGGAGATATTTTACTTGAAGTTAAAGATCATATGGGACCAGTTTCAATTTTACGTGGTAAGAATGCAAAAGAACATGTAAAATTTGCATCATCTATAACTCTAAGATATTCAGACGCACCAAAAGATCAACAAGGAATTGTTACAGTCAAAGATGATAATTTATCTAAAGAAATTAGTACAGAAAATGCAGAAGAACAATCTTACATTAAATTTAGAATGTAGGCGTGAAATTTTTAAAAAAATAGTTAGAATTAAAGAAGAGTTTTTGAAGGAGTAGATCGCATTTCCATCGAGGATGCAAAAACAAGAAAACCCTACATATCTAAAGGCTATAACGATTAGAGACATCAGTGATGTTCATTCTATCAAAGAAGACATCAAAAAGGGGATGATTTTGATTTTAAGAGTCACACCATTAGCACAAAAAGATGTAGAGCAACTTCGTAAAGTAGTTGAAGAGTTGTATTCTATTGCAAAAACTGCTGATGCAGATATTGCAAGATTAGGAGAGGAAAGAATTATTGTTGCTCCATCTAGCATAAAGATCTGGAAACCAGAATACGATTTAAAATAATTTTATTGCTTCTTGAATTTGAGGATAATGAGCAGGTATTCTATACATTCGTCTAATATTCATAGCAAGATTTTCTGATTTCTTACGTTCCCCATGATTAACCAGAACTCTTCGAAGTTTTGGTCTAAGTCTTTGTACAAATGACATTAATTGATTATAATCACTGTGACCACTGAATCCATCTAATTTTTCAACACCACAATTGATAGTAACAACTTCAACTTTACCTTCTTTTCCTAACATTGATACTTGTTTAGAACCATCAAGAACTCTTCTTCCCATAGTTCCATTTACTTGGTAAGAAACAAACAATACTTTGTTCTTTTTATCTGGTGCAATATTTTTGAAATATTCTAAAACAGGACCTCCCTCTAACATTCCTGATGTTGCTAAGATAATACATGGTGAATTTTCTCTCATTGGTTCTTCTCTAGTATCTGCATGTTCAATATTGGTGAAATATTCAGAATCAAATGGGTTATCATCAGTTTCTAAGATCTTTTGTTTGAGCTCTCTTGCTAGATATTCTGGGTAGGATTCATGAATAGCTGATGCTTCAGAAATCATTCCTTCTGTAAATACTGGTGCTTCAACCATTTCTCCTGATTTCATATAGTGATCAATTACCATCATAATTTCTTGTGCACGACCTACTGCTGGAATTGGTATCAAAACTTTACCTCCGTCTGCTAAAGTGTTGTTTACTGCATTAATGAAAGCAGATTCTACTTCTTGTCGACTTGGTTGGATATCTTCTTTAAGACCATAGGTACTTTCTATTAACAATGTTTCTACTCTTGGAAAATTCCAACTAGCAGCTTCAAACAAAATACTTTTTCCAAATTTAATATCACCTGAATAAACAAAATTGTGATTACCATTTCCAATATGAAAATGACATAAGGCAGAACCTAGAATGTGACCTGCATTTGCAAAAACTAATTTTATGTCAGGAGAAATATCAGTAACAGTTCCATATGGTAAAGTAATTGCTTGTCTCATGATCTGTTTAACATCTCGTTCTGCATAAATTGGAGTTCTGCCTTGTGCAGTAGCTACTTTGATTGCATCTAATTGAATTAGATTCATCATAGGAAGAGTTGGCTCTGTACAATAAATTGGACCTTTGTAACCATATTTACACAATGTTGGTAAGAATCCAGTATGATCCAAGTGTGCATGTCCAATTACTATTGCATCAAGTTCATCTAATGTTAAATTTAGAGAATCTAATCTTGGAAATGCATCCATTGGTGAACGAGCACCAGGATTAATTCCACAGTCAATTAGGACCTTACTTTCAGGAGTAGATAATAATAATGAAGATCTACCAACTTGACCAAATCCACCAAGAGTATAAAGAGAAACCTCAGTTCTATCAGATAGTCTAGGTCTGAAAATTTCATCACCAACTTGTTTAAGCTGTTTGCTTCTCTCAGAAGAAGATTGTTTTAGAGTTGCATTAATTGTTTGAATTGTACGCGAAGGTATAGTTGTTGATTTTCTGATACGTAGTTTCCATCCTGTTTTTTCAGTAACCTCAACATGATTGAATTCTTTTGCATCTCTTTGTAGTAACCAAGGTCTTTTTGCTTCAACTGAGACTTCACCAGTAGATGTATCAAAAATTGTTCCTTGTAAATTTGCTTCTTTTGGAACACATTCTGCAATAATTTTTCTAGCTTCATCCTCAGGTTTTCTAATTGATTCATCAGTTCTTACAACAATTCTTTTTTTGATTACATTAACAAGATTAGATATTGTTTCATTATTTTCCATTAGATAGCGAGGAGTGTTTGTATAAAGAGCAATTCGTGGTCCTTCGTATTCTATTTTTGTAACATTTGCTTCTTTAGGAATACTTTGCAGTATGGAGGCCATTATGTTTTGGCTAGAAGGTAATTCTTTTTGTTGTTGTTTTCTTTGCATTAAATCACTAAAGTTCGATGACTGCTTTTTTTTGCTCATCGGTTAAAAGACGGAATCCATCTTTATCCATTACCGCGATATTAATTCCATCGCCAGTACCAATATTTCTAACTATTGCAGACTTGACAGCTCGTAGAGCTATTTTTTTTGCTTCTTCAATTGTAAGATCTTCTCTATATTCTTCTTCAAGTAAACCATAAGCAACTGGTGAACCACTACCTGTTGTAACATATGATTTTTCTTCAACAGAACCAAACATATCGATATTAAA
>JAMHKW010000040.1:8412-11833 GCA_028439805.1 Candidatus Nitrosopumilus sp.
TGCAGGCCCATTTGCGTCATAACCTCCAACCAAAATGTCAGCCATAAACGGATAACCTCTATTTTGATGGAATATCAATGAGCAAAGTCTTGCAAGTGAATGAATTGAGATTGAATTATGTTTTTCAACTCTATGTAAATTAGAATGATAACGTAAAATATCAACAATATTTTGTGCGTCTGCTACCCCACCAGCCAAAGTTAATCCTGCATGCAGATCAATTTTTTGAATTTTCATGGTATTGTTATTTGCAATAAAATAACCTGCACTGGCTCTCATATCAGCACATAATACAACACCGTCTCTAGCCTTGATACCTACAGTGGTAGTCCCATGCAAAATTTTTTCTTCAACGTTGTTCGACAAAAAATACACCTATTAAGATAAAGTATGTGGCATCTCACCCTTTTAAATAACTTTTTGATCCCCCTGAAATCATAAATAATGACAAAAAACCAAGATCGCATGCAATCGCATACGATGGAATTACCTAGACAAATTGTTGTGGGTGAAAAAAATATCGGTGAATTTGGTAAATTTCTATATAATTTAACTAAGCCAAAAAAAGTATCATTAATTTCAGGAATTCATGTAAAAAAAATTCTTAAAGAAAAAATTGAAAAATCACTAAAATCACAAAAAATTCAATTTGTTTGGCATACATCAAAAAATAATCAGATTAGCAGTCTAAATAAAATTCAAAAGGATGTAAAAAAAGATCATAGTGACTTAGTTGCAGGAATTGGAGGAGGTCGTTCTGTGGATACTGCTAAAATGGTTTCTTTTAATTTAGACATACCATTTGTTAGTGTACCAACTGCAGCATCACATGATGGAATAGCAAGCCCATTTGTTTCAGTGAAAAGCGATAAACCTCATTCAATTGTTGCAACTGCTCCTTTTGGGGTTTTTGTAGATATTGATATAATCAAAAAAGCACCATCCAGATTACTTGCAAGTGGATGTGGGGATTTAGTAGCAAACATAATTGCAGTCAAAGATTGGCAATTAGGGCACGAAAAAACTGGTGAGTATTATGGAAGATATTCAGCAGATTTGGCAATGATGAGTGCAAAAATAGTTATGGAAAATTCAAAAAAATATGCAAAAAAAGGACTAGACGCAAGAGTTGTTGTTGAAGCTCTAATTAGTGCAGGGGTTGCATCATGCATAGCAGGGAGTAGCAGACCATGTTCGGGTGCAGAACATCTTTTTTCTCATGCATTAGATAAGATTGCACCAGGAAAAGGATTACATGGTGAGAAATGTGGATTGGGTTCCATAATGATTGCAAAACTTCAAGGTCAAGATTGGAAAAAAATTATAAAAACACTGAAAGATGTAGGTGCACCAACAACCGCAAAACAAATTGGTCTGAATGAAGATCAGATAGTAGATGCATTAATCATTGCACAAGACTTGAGACCTGAGAGATATACGATTCTAAAAGAAGTAGAAATGACAGAAAGAAAAGCACTAAATCTTGCAAAAAGTACTAAAGTGATTTAATTTAAGCAGCCTTTTGTTCAGGCGCTTTTTCTTTTATTTCAGATTTCTTTTCCTGAGTTTGTTTGTTGACATGTGTTTCAACAAAACTCACTTTGTCTAATGTCGTAACAAACTTGAAAATATCTAATTGAATAAAATGTTTCATTATTTGTAAACCATCAGCACGTAAAATTTCCTCAGGAACACTAATGCTAACTTCTTTATCTTTCAAGTCAAATGCAATTTTTGTGTCCTCTACTGGAAGTCTGTTTTTAAGAATTCCATCTATCTTATCATTTGATGAATCAAGAGATTTGATTACGTTTACATCAAACAGAATTGTTTTTCCTGCGTATCTGTGATTGTAATCTATTTGGACTCTACCAGAGCCAATAAAACGAATAATTCCTCTTTTATTATCAACTTCAATAGTATCACCTACTGAAACTTTTTCTGCATCTTCGCCTAATTTTCTAATAGGAATCATTCTAACTTTTTTAGAATCTCTTTCACCGAAACCTTTGTCAGGTGTAACTTCAACTGTAAGTTTATCGCCTACAGATGTTTTTGCAAGAGCTTCATCTAATCCTTTAAGAACAGGATAAGAAACTTCACCAATAGAAACTAGTTTTGGTTGATATTTGATATTTTGCTCATGAATAGAATGTTTTTTTGCATCTTCTTCAATAGTCGTATCAAAGACTTCACTACTATCTTTTACCTTTGCAGTATAGTCTACTAAAATTAATGAGCCTTTATTGAAAGTCAATGTGATCGGTCTCGAATTTCCTAATATTAAGTTAACAGGGTTTAGAGAGCTTTTAGTTTTTCTTCTGCAGTACTAAGTCCTGCTTTAGTATCTATATCATATCCCATCATTGCTAGTGTAGATGAAATTGCAGAAATAGTTCTCATAACATGATATGGACTAACTTCTCCCATACATCCAACTCTGAATACTTTACCTTTAAGATCTCCAAATCCACCTGCAACTAAAACTTTGAATTTATCAGCTAATGTATTTCTAAAAGTCTTGTCTTCAAGTCCATCTAAATAATTTAATGCAACAATTGAAATTGAACGATCTTCTTCTTTAGCAAATGGAGTAAGACCTATTGCACTTAATCCTGAGTATAATGCATCAGAACAAACTTTATGACGTTTAAAGACATTTTGTAATCCTTCTTCTAACATTATTGCTAATGCTTCTCTATATGCATAAAGTAATGGTAATGCAGGTGTGAAAGGAGTATGTTTTTCCTCATCATAATATTTGAAATATCTTGCTAAATTGAAATACATTGTTGCTGGTGGATTTTCTATCATGTATTTTTTAGCTTTAGCACTAACAGATATTGGTGAAATTCCAGGAGGAGCTGCAATTGCTTTTTGTGCTCCAGTCATACATACATCAACATTCCATTTATCAACTGGAAGATCAGCGCCACCAAGTAAAGAAACAGAATCTACTACATAGAATGCATCATTTCTAGATGTCAAATCAGATACTTTATCAAGATAATTTACCATTGTTCCAGTAGAAGTTTCATTGTGAACGACATAGAATGCTTTAACATCTTTATTATTATCAAATGCTTCTTTCACTTGATCAAAAGTTGCATTTTGTCCTGGTGGAGTTTGAAGTTTAACAACATTAGCACCTTGATTTTCAATAAGTTGTGATAGTCTATTACTAAATTCTCCATTTACAGGAATGATAATTTTATCGCCTTTTTTAACTAGATTTATCACACCAGCTTCTACAGCACCTGTTCCAGATGCAGATAAAGCTACAATATCATTTTGCGTTTGAAATACTTGTTGAGTTTTTTCAACTACATCAGTGTATAATTCAACAAAATCATCACTTCTGTGATTAATGATAGGTGCAAGCATTGCTCTCATTACCCGATTAGGTACATTTGTGGGACCT
>JAMHKW010000041.1:0-10865 GCA_028439805.1 Candidatus Nitrosopumilus sp.
ATCAGAACTTTTGCAGAAATCGAAAATTTTAATTTTGATCAATCTACAAAAGAAATTAGTTTTAAAGTAAATGATAGTAATCAATTTGTCACTACCACAATTCCTTTAGAATTATTATGGAATCCTTATTTTGTATTTCTTGATGATGAAAAAATTTGGAAACATGAATTCCACAATAATGGAACACATATTTCACTCAATGTTCAACCTGAAACTTCAGGAGAGATTTCAATTATAGGAACTACAGTGATTCCTGAATTTCCAATAATTGCTCCATTAGCAATAGGATTTTTGATTATTCTTGCTGTACCATTAATGAGAAAATTTAATCTCCGCTAGAACCACACGAACAAAAACCATATTCATCAATTCTAACACTGCAAACTGGGCATTTTTCACCATAATTTACTTCCCATGGTTCCTTTCCAAAAAGTTTGAAATGATCGTCAATTTCTAACGGTATGTCTCTTTTCTTTTCCAATAATTTGTATAAGTATTGCAACTATACATACATTATCGGAGAAAAATCATGAAAGTTGAATGTGGTTGTCATTGTATAAAGTGTAAAAGCACAGATCTTCAATCAAATAGAATTGGAGAAATTGAGGAAGATGGATATTATGACATGCATCATACATGCAACAAATGTAATACACATTTTGATCATTTAGATGGAAAAACTTTTTCTAATTGTAAAAAATGTAATTATTTTATTAGTTAGCTACTAATGGTTCTTGAACAAAATAATGAATTCGGTTCTCATGAGAGTTTTTCATAATTTCTTTACTTGATGCCATTTTTGCTAAAGCTTTTGATACATCTAACAAACTTGCAGCCCAACCATATTCTCTAAGTTGCTGAACAGTTTCAGTAACTGTTTTTGGAGAATCAAAGAATCTACTTGTTTCTAAAATTCGTAATTTTGATTTAATTTCATGAGAAGTAATAGGTGTTGGTTCATTAAATTCTGGTTCATATACTTCAGCATCATTCAAGTATTCCAAACCAGATTGAGCTAAATGATCAGATTGAGTAGATTCAGTATCATATACAATTTTTGCATGATTTTCTGGTAAATGATGTGAAATATTATCTATAACTTCACCTAGTGTTTGATTATCTATATAGAAATCTCTAGAATCAACCTCAATTTCGTTTTCTCCAAGTTTAAGTTTAATTTTTGCCAATGAGAAATAGTCATTAAATCTTGATTTATTTTGTTAGCTCTAAGGAGCTTTAAGATTAGATCAAAACTTTTACACAATTTATTGGGATTTTTTTCCTTTTGTGTTAAAATGCAGTTTTACAAGAATTAACTATGAAATCATCCAAAAAAGGTGGCCTAATTGTTCTCTTTGTACTAGGCATGAGTATTTTTGGATATTCACAGTATGCATCTGCATCAGAGATAGGAGTAAGCATTACTCAGAGTGAATTATTGAATGAAAATGAAAAAGGCTCAAACTATAATATAGAATTACGATTTGAGAATCCTTCATTATTAATATTAAGTGGAGGAGATACTGAATTTTTTATTATCACTAATAATGAAATGGTGGGTGAAGGACAGTTAGAGCCATTCACATTACAACCATTAAGCAGTAGTTATGTCAAAGGGACATTTCATACAGACTCTAACATTGATGAAGAATCTCAATCTGTCAAAATTACAGGAATAACAAAATATGATATATTCTTTACATCAATTGATATTCCATTTGTTTATTATCCAACTGATGAACAAGCAAGAGAATTTATACATCAAAATTAATTTCTTCATAAATGCTCACAGTTTTTGGTTCAACTGCATTAGATACAATTAGAACTCCCAAAAAAATATTAAGAAATGTTTTAGGAGGAGCAGCAACTTTTGCAGCAATTTCTGCAAGTAATTTTGTAGATACTGGATTAATTGCAGTGGTTGGAAAAGATTTTCCAAAACAGCATCAAAAGATTTTATCTAAATATCTTGATTTACAAGGATTAACTATCAAAGAAGGTAAAACATTTCGTTATGATGGAAGTTATGATAATACACTAAGTACCAGATCTACTTTGAAAACTGAACTAAATGTACTTGCTGATTTTAAACCAACTGTTCCTGAAGCTTATAGAAAATCTCAGTTTGTATATCTTGCAAATAATGATCCTGAACAGAATATTTCACTAATCAAAGAATTTGATAAAGTAAAATTTTCAATGTGTGATACTATAGATTTCTGGATTTCTACCAAACGAGAAGCAGTGATTAAGATGATAAAAGCTGTAGATGCAGTTGTAATAAATGATGAAGAAGCCAAACTTCTCACAAAAGAATTCAATTTGATAAAATGTGCAAAAAAAATGATGCAATGGGGAGCAAAATACGTAATTATCAAGAAAGGAGAACATGGTTCACTCATGTTTTATGATGATGTAATTTTCCCAACAGCAGGATTTTCGTTAGAGGATGTGGTGGATCCGACAGGAGCAGGAGATTCTTTTGCTGGAGCAATGATTGGATATCTTGCAAGCAAAAAATCAACTAGTCTATCTGATATTAAAAAAGCAGTAGTTTATGGAAATGTGTTAGGATCGTTTGCAGTTGAGAGATATGGCTTGAATGGATTACTAAAAATTAAAAAGTCTGATATTACAAAACGAGTAAAGATCTATGAAAAAATGATCCGATTCTAAAAAGACTTAAGTTCAATTATTTCTCAAATTAATTTATCATTGTCACAAGAAATATCTGAAAAAGATCGTTTGGATACAATATTCAAACTTCAAAAAGGTCTATCAGAAATGATGAACCTTGACAGGTACCCAAAAGATTCTGAAGGAAGAGTTTCTGCATTGTGTACTGCAATTATGCATGAGGCAGTTGAATTACAAAGAACAACAAATTGGAAATGGTGGAAAACACCAACTAAATTTGATGAAGCAGAAGCAAGAGAAGAATTAATTGACATATGGCATTTTGTTGTTCAGGCATCACTTGAGCTAAATCTAACACCAGATGATATTGTAAATGAATACAAAAAGAAAAATGAGATTAATCGAGAAAGACAGAGAACTGGGTACTAGAAAATTCTAATTTTATCTAAAATTGTTTCAAAATTAGTTTCATTAATTAAATTTACAAGAGTTATATTATTTTGAAAATATTGTATCTCAGATTTAGAAACAGTAAGGTATGGATCTGGACTGATTGAATAAATTATTTTATTATTTTTATTAACTCCATTTTTGTGTAATTGAAACAATGAATGACCAGCTTTATGACCCCAAACTTCTTTTCCACAAACAATGATAGTTGTAATTTTTTGATTTTTATTTACGTGTTTGATAATTGAATCAATTCCTTTATTTTCAGAAAGTAATCTTCCTACTATCGATATATGATTTAGAATTTTAGAATTTGCAAATTGTTTGAGTAAATCTATGCTTGAGAGCGTACAAACTGCTATTGATAAATTAGGATTTCCACGATAAGACTCTTCAGGAATGGGTAAGATGATTTTACATAATTCTCCAATTGTCTCACCTAGAGCATTCACAATATATCACGCATGGTTTTGGCAATAAATTCAATATTTTTTTGAGTTACTTTTGGATGAATTGGTAGAGAGATAACATGTGAAGCTGCCCAATCAGTAACAGCAAGTTTAGTTTTTAATTTGTAAAATGAGGTTTTATGAACTGGTGTAGGGTAATAAGATACAGCACCAATTCCTTTTTCATTTAGTTTCTTCAAAAGTTTATCGCGTTTTTTAGTTGCAATAGTATAAAGATACCAATTAACATTTTCATTTTTTCTTTGTTGGGGAAGTTTAATTTTAAGATCAGAAATTAATTTTGATAAAAGTTCTGCATTCTTTTTTCTAGATTTTAGAAAGTTTGGAAGTTTTTTTATTTGAATAGTTGCAATGGCAGCACTTATTTCAGGTAATCGTAAGTTTAGACCAAATATTCTAGTGTCATATCCATGAATCATTCCATGATTTCTAAGCATTAATAATTTATCTCTGAATTTTTTATTATTAGTTACAACAAAACCACCTTCACCTGAAGTCATTACCTTTGCAGGATACATACTAAAACATCCCATTTCAAAGAAGGTGCCAGTATGTTTTCTTTTGTAGGTAGAACCTAAAGACTGTGCAGAATCTTCAATGATTGGAAGATTATATTTTTTAGCAATTTCAGAGAGTCTTTCTACATTAGCTACATTTCCATAAAGATGAACAGGGATTATGGCACGAGTTTTTTTTGTTATTTTTTTCTGTAGATCATCTGGATCTATAGTATAATTTTCTTTTAGAATATCAACAAAAACAGGTTTTGCTCCTGTAGAAACAATAGCATTTGCCGTCGCAACAAAGGTAAATGATGGAATCAAAACTTCATCACCTTTTTTAAGATTTAATGTATAAAGTGCAGCTTGTAAAGCAGCAGTACCAGAATTAACTGCAATAGTATATTTTGATTTTACAAAAGAGGATACTGATTTTTCAAAAGCTTGAACATGTTTGCCTCCTTGGGTAGATGCAGAGGTTAAATCGCCATTTCTAAGTATAGAAGTAACTGCAGTAATCTCTTCTTTGCCTAATATAGGAATGTTAATTGCAATTTTCAACAGTAATTCTGGTTATAATCTAGGTGACTGTGTATAATAATTTACATTTTTATGTTTCAAAATTTGGTAAACGCATTATGAAACCACGTCATCTTGAAAAAACAGATACAGGTTACAGAGTTTATCTTTACATTTTTTATGTTTGTGGATTCATTATGACAGCATCTTTAATTTTTGGGGTGTATGTAACAATGATAGAATGGATACAAAATGGTACGTATGTAATGGGAGAAGCAATTCATAATACAACTATTCCTTTTGAAAATTTTGCAAGAGTAACAACTTGGATATTTTTTTCTACAATAATTGGATGGTATTGTGTTACTAGGATTGGTTGGAGAAGAACAGCCGGAAACAAAATTGTTGGTACAAAGATGGCATTACTTCAGTTAATGTTACTAGGATTTTCAATTATTTCTATCTATGAAGTTATATACAATTTTACAGTATTAAATGCTCAAATTACTGCAGGAATTATTGATGGAATAGTTCCAGATATTGATAGATTATCAATTGCCTATCCAGATCCAGATAGACCATGGAATTTAGTTTTTGCAACCAAAGTATTTCTTGCAGCTTTTATCATAAGTACTCATGCGTTTTATCTTAGTATAAAACCTAGAAAAAGCTTAGATGAGACAGAATTATAGATCGATCAAGTATTTGTATGAATATTACGTAAAAACTATTTTGTCTAGTACGTAGATATGTTTTCAGTATGGGATTATTTGGATCAAGTAAAAATGAATTAAAATGTAAGAAATGTGGTACAGTTCTATCAGATCCTGAAAGATTAAAGAAACATCAAGAAAAAGCACACAACAAGAAGAAAGAAAAATGTAGAGTTTGTGGAACCGAATTTAATACTCAAGATGATTTAAGAAAACATAAGAAAAATTGTAAGTAGATATTTAGAATAACTTTATAGGCTTAGATCTCAAAAGTTGTTTTGATTTGGATATTTTAGAAAAAGTAGATCTAGTTGAAAAACCACCAACTGAAGAAGTAGTAACACATAATGAATTAGTTGAATTATTTAAGACAAATTCATCACCAAAACATTACATCGGTTTAGAAATTTCTGGTTTCTTACATCTTGGTAGTTTAATCAGTACTGGTTTCAAAATTAATGATTTCGTTAAAGCAGGTGTCAAATGCACGGTTTTTCTTGCAGATTGGCACACTCTAATTAATGATAAATTGGGTGGAGATTGGGAAACAATCTCAAAAGTTTCAAAATATTATCAAAACGCTTTCAAGCTAGTTTGTCCTAATGCAGAAATTATCTTAGGATCAAAATTGTATGAAGAAAAGTCAGAATATTGGACTGAGCTTATCAAATTTACAAAACACATGTCACTTGCTAGAACAATGAGAACTTTAACAATAATGGGTCGTTCTGAAGATGATAAAAAAATTGAATTAGCAAATTTACTTTACCCTGCAATGCAAGCAGTTGACATTCACTATTTGGATGTAGATATTGCTCATGCAGGAATGGATCAGAGAAAAATCCATATGTTAGTAAGAGAAATTTTTCCTAAAAAGAAATGGAAAGTTCCTGTTGCTGTTCATCACAAACTATTACCAGGACTTGCAAAACCTACAGATACTAATAATTCTCAGATATTAGAAAAGATGAGTAAGTCAGATCCAAATTCAGGTGTCTTTATTCATAATACAGATGATGAGATAAAGAAAAAGATTAGCAAAGCATGGTGTGAAGAAGCAAATATTCAGAATAACCCATTATTAGAGATTGCAAGAACAGTAATCCTTCATGAATTTACTGAAATGAAGGTTGAAAGACCTGAAAAATTTGGCGGTAATGTATCATATACAAATTATGATCAATTAGAAACAGACTTTGCTGAAAAGAAATTACATCCAGGAGATTTAAAACAAACCGTTGGGAATTATTTAGTAAAAATAATTTCTCCAATTAGAGAAAAACTAGATCTTAGTGAAGAACTGTATGAAGTAATAAAGAAAAGTCATTAGACTTTGAGATCTGGATTAGTCTGTTCTTCTAAATTATATTTTGATTTGTATCCTCGTGGGTTTATCATCAAATCTTTGTAAGTGTATGTAGATGAATTTCCAATAATGACAGTAGTAATCATGCCTAATTTGTCTGAATGATTAGGCAAATTTTCTAAATCAGTCATAACAATTGTTTCAGATTCTCTAAACGCTCCTTTGATAATTGCAACAGGAGTTGTGGACTTTCTATATTTTAAAAGAATTTTTCTAGTATCTTGTAATTGATGGATTCTTTTCTTACTAGCTGGATTATAAATAACAATTACAAAATCACCTTGCGCTGCGGCCTCAACTCTTTTTTGAATAATTTCCCATGGAACTAACAAGTCGCTCATACTTACAACTGCAAAGTCAGTCATCAATGGTGAACCAACTATAGATGCACAAGAATTTAGTGCAGATACACCTGGAACAATCTCAACTTGAAGCCCATCTTTAGGATTCCAACCAGTTTCAGCAAGTGTTTCATAAATTAAACCAGCCATTCCATAGATTCCAGGATCTCCACTTGATACAAGTGAAACAATTTTACCTGATTTTGCAAGATCAATACATTGATGTGCTCTTTCAACTTCTTGTGTCATTGCATAACGATAAACTGTTTTACCTTCAATTAGATCTTGAACTAAATTTACATAAGTTTCATATCCAACAATGGTATCACTTTCAACAATTACTTCTTTTGCTCGAAATGTCATATGGTTATGGTTACCAGGACCAACACCAACAATGTAGAGTTTACCAGTCAATTTTAAAACAAATCTTTTGTTAAGTAATTTATCCGTTTAGTGAAGTTTCTATTGGAATGGATCTATGAATGGGCAATTAACTATATGATCACTATTAGTTGGTCGTGCAATGCTTACAGATATCAAATCATCTACACGAAAAGAGTCAATATCAGATTTTGTCTCTAGAATTTTTGCTGATTTTGCATCATTCCATTCAACTAGATAAATTCGCCACATTGGACTATAATTTACATCTCCAAGAGCAGCACCAGCAATTCCTGCTTGAAATCCTAATGGACCAGAGCTTTTAATTCCATTTTTGAATTGAAAAAGATCGGCTGCTCCAGAATGAGCTATTAGATTTGCAGAAGTAGGAGATGAGACAACACCCATTGTATTTGCAGGTCCTAAAGGAGTAGCATCAGTAACAATATAGTAAATGGTTCTTCCATCAGGTCCCCAACCTCTATGAGCTACAAAGGTTACAGTCAAGTCTTCTTCATTAATTTCAACTATTTGACCTCCACCATATGGCATTTTATCTGTAATTTCTTTTTCAGAACGTATTGTCATCTGTCCATCAGGCCAAACAATTTGAGGAGTGTTAAGAACAATTCCTGTTTCATTAAATTCAATTCTACCGCCTTCTTCAGCAGCAATTACATCAGCTACAGATTCAAATATCATTTCTTTTTGACCTATTTTCCATGTAACTTCAATTACAGAATTTAATGCACTGTATTGTGATTCTTGTGATGGAGTACTAGAAAATACTTCATCTTGAAATCCATAGATTCCATCACCTTTAATTCCATTTTTAAAAATAAATAATTGTTGAAGTACATCATCTGGTACGTTTGCAACAGCTGTAGCAAGTTCAACATTCCATCCCTGTTTTTCTGAAAGAGTCTTTGCATAATCCTCATCACTACCATCAGTTATAATGTAAAGAACTTGGTTTCCTTCATAGATTCCTTTGTGCATTGGAATTGTAGCTGGAACGTTTGTTCTTGAAAGTAATAATATAGGATCTTCTTTTTCTGATTCAATCTTTTGCATCATTACTTCAATAGGTTGTCCTCGTATCCAACCATCAACACTTACAGTTGTAGTGAATTCTTTTGAATTAGATGAATGTAATGCCAAAGCAGCTCCTGTAAACTCAAAAGAGCCTGATTTTTCATCTAAATCAATCAAAGATAAGCCGTAAACAGTAGTTCCATCAACAGTCCAAGTAGGTTGGCCTTTTGCCTCCCGTGAGTTAATTTCATGCAAAACAACTATCTGGACAGGCTCACTTGAGGTAAATGTCATAGAACCATCATAAAGAGTTCCTTCATTTGGGGATAGAATAAGTGCTAATTGATGATTTTGATGTCCTTGTCCTGGATCTTGAGAAGATGTGATAGTTTGAGTAAAGTGAACTTTTTTTCTAGAACCTGCATCAACAAATTGATCAGATATTGATGAAAGGGAAATAATACTAGTTGCAAAAATTCCAATAATTAAAATGGCAATTAGTTTATTCAATGAATTTGATTGGGTTTATCCCCTTAAATGATTTTATCTCAATTAATTTTATCAAGTGCAAATGTATTATGTATGGCTTGTACTGCTACATTTGTATCAGAATTTTTTACAACAAATGCAAGATTAAGTTCAGATGAACCTTGAGTAATCATCGATACGTTAACTTTGTTTTTCTCAATTGCACCAAAAACTTTTGATGCAACTCCAACAGTTCCTCGCATTCCTGAACCAATTAATGCTATAATTGCTACATTTGTGGTAACTTCTAATTTTTTGATAATTTTTCCTAATAATTCCATTTCTAATGAACTAACTGCTTTATCAAGATCAGTGTTCTTTACTACAATTGTAATGCTTGATTCTGAAGGATTTTGAGAGATCATCATTACGTTGATTCCAGCTTTTGCTAATGTTGCAAATATTTTTGCGGCAGTTCCAGGTGTTCCAACCATACTACCACCTTGAATATCGATTAATCCATTATTTCGAATGTTACTTACACATTTTACTGTATTTTTAGCAGATGAAGAAGTAGATGCAGACACTAAAGTACCTTCATTTTTCACATTGAAAGAACTTCTAATTTTCATTGGAATTTTCTTTATTAGTAAAGGCTCAAATGTTCGTGGGTGTATCTGCTTTGCACCAAACAAGGCCATTTCAATTGCTTCTATGTATGATACTTCTTTGAGTAATTTTGCATTTTTGACAATCTTAGGATCTGCAGTCATAAGACCATCTACATCGCTCATCAACCAAATCTCATCTGCTTTAATACAAGAACCAATAGTCGTTGCAGAATAATCAGACCCACCTCTACCAAATGTTGTTACATGTCCATGTTGATCTGCACCTGCAAATCCTCCTACAACAGGAACTGTTTTCTTTGAGAACAAAGTATTCACTGTTTTTGATACTCTCAGTCTAGTCGTATCCATAAGGGGTTTTGATTCACCAAAGTTAGAATCAGTTACAATTCCTACTTCTTTACCAGTAAGAGAAATTGATTTTTTGCCTGAATCATTAATTGCTGATGAAACTAGTTGTATTGATAATCTTTCACCAAATGAGATTAGATAATCCATTGATCTGGGTGTAACTTCACCAAGTAATACCATTCCATCAATTAATGCACGAAGTTCTGTAAAGTCTTGATCTAATTTTGTTAGTAATTTTTTTCGTACATCAGACTTTTTGATAACTTTTTTTGCTAATTGTTGATGTCTATTAGTAATTTTTGATACGAGTTGTTCAGCTTTTGATTTGTTTTCTTTTTTTATAGACTCTGATATTTCAATTAGATTATCAGTTGTTTCACTTATTGCAGAACAAACAACTAGAATTTGATGTTTTTTTGATAATGAATTAATGTATTTAGCTACAGCTTGAATATCTTTTGCAGTAGAAATTGATGTTCCACCATATTTTATTACTAATCTCATTTCAAAATACTTGCATTAGTTAATCTTTAAATGCTTTAACTTTCCACGCGTGGAGCCAAGTAAAAGTGGATTGTACCAATATTTGCGACTTTGAATTCAATTCTAAGAGGTTTTGCGCTTGAAAATTCACAGGTTACCAAGCCTGCAGTATTTCCTACGGCTTTAATCACAGGATTAAGATATTCAAGGCTGTATGTGCCAATACTATCTGCTTTTGAAGAAGTTTCTTTGATGTCTTCATCATCTTTGTCAAGATCAATTATGACTTCACCAGAATCACCTTTACCTGAAAAGTCTGCTTTTGAATCAGTTGTTTGAATTGTTAAATAATCAGATACAACTTGTACATCACCGAGAATCTTGTCAAACTTTGAAGAAGATAAAGTAATTTTTGAATCATAAGGAATCTTTGGTAGTGGGGTATCAGTTGCAGAACTTTCAATTAAACGAATTTTGTATTTTTTATTTTTTCCAACTGTTACTAGTAACATATTTTGATCA
>JAMHKW010000042.1:0-7367 GCA_028439805.1 Candidatus Nitrosopumilus sp.
AGGTTTTACCATTAAAGATGGACTCTTTTTCATGCTTTTTTCTAGGCGTAAATAGGTTAAAAAGATTACTTTTCGGTAACGTGTTATCTACTAAAGATTTTCCATCCCTAAAACATCATAGTATGCCTTTGGAATCATTTGTTGTGCCTTGAAAAATACATTATTTACTGCAGTATCCAAAACGTATGTCTTTGCCCAATCATTCTCACTTCTAATTGAACGACCAAATCCTTGTAATAATTTAGTTAGAGTTTGAGATGTATACCATAAAGGGAATTTATCCATCTTGGCTTTAGTTCTCTTTTCTTTATAGTTAGGATAAGGAACCTTTGCAACAATTTGGAATCGAGATAAACCATCTTTCAAATCAACTCCTTCCCAAAGTGAAGAAGATAGCAATACTCCAGTAGGGTCATTTTCATGCTCAGATATTACTTCGTCTTGAGTTTTTCCATCCTTGTTTTTACTATGACAAAGTCTAATTCTTGCAGTATTTTTTGGAGAAAGATATCTAATGATTTTTTGACATCTTGGAATAGATGATGTCAATATCAAACCTCGTTCAGTTGAATGTTCATCTAAAATTCTATCAATTACTTTGATTACTTCAACTTCGTCTTCTTCAGTAGAGCCATAACTAAGTCGTCGGATATTTAGAAGATCAATAGTTCGATGTTCAATTGGAAATGGAGACTTTTGACTATCTACAAATGCAACGTCGTCTTTTTCTAATCCCATATTTTCACAAAAACTTAGTTTGTCAATTGTAGCAGACATAAAAATTTGATACTCTGTTTCAAAAAATGTATTTGCAAATTTTGAAACATCTATTGGCTTTACAGAAATGGTTCTAAAATTTCCATTCAAATCCTTTACAGGATCATTTACTACAAAATTATCTTTATCAGATATGATGTCAATTTTTGCTTGAGCGGATCTATCATAACGTCGCTCTAATCTTGTAATTAATTCATAATCAGGATTATTCTCAAACGCAGAACTTTCTTTGATGTCTTTAATTTGTTTGGCATATGAATATGCAATATCATCAGTTAATTTAATCATGGAATCTAAATCTGTAAAATCATATTTTTCAGAATTTAAATTACACTCATCTACTTGTCCAGCAAAGATATCAAATCCAACAAACTGTATAATTTGGTCTTCAATTTTATGTGCCTCATCAAAGACAGACACTTTTCTATCAAGATAGTCTGCAAAAAGTTTCTTGTTAAATTTCATAATTTGAAAAAATGCATGATAATTCCACAAAGAATGCTTTGATACAAGTGCCTCATATTTTTGCAAATAATAATGACAAGCCTGAGAATCCTGAGTATTTTCTTCAACTTGTTTTATCGTAGGCTTGAATTTGCAAACCTCGATTACTTCTTTGCCGTTTTTATTTACACGTTCTTGGCATTGTCCTTTGTCACATGTCAAGCCCCATCTCATAGCCCTTCTTGTATTCTCAACTTTTTCTGAAGACATTAATTTAAGACATGGAAAATTTTGTTTTCCCTTTACTGGTTTTAAAAATGGAATATCTTTAATGTATTGATCTTGAAGATGTTTTGATGCAGTTACAGTAAATGAACTATCAAAATATCTAGAAACAGTAGCTCCAACTAGAGACTTTCCGACACCTGTTGGAGCACATAAAATAATTTTTTTGTATCCAGATTTAAATTTCTCTTCAATTTCAAATAAGATCTCTTTTTGAATTTCACGTGGAGAGAATTTTTCAGGAAATTTTTCTAACAGAGACAGGGTTAATACTCATCTTTTTCAATATTAAAAGCATGAAGGTTCTTGTAATATCAGAATTTTTGTAACCTAGTTTAATATCTAGTGGTATTAACTTAGATCATGGAATTACTTGATGATAAGATGAGAGTTTGGCTTGAAAGTGCCAAATTTGTAAAAGCATTATCTGGAGTATATGTTCTATACAATAGAAGTAAAGAGCCAATATACATTGGAGAAACAAACAGTCTTGAAGAGACATTTACAAAATATGTCGATACTGATTTTGAAGGAAATGAATGCAAACAAAAAACTCAATTATATCAAAGAGAATTTATTGATAATCCAAAAGAACGTCAACTACAATTAATTGAGCAATGCAAAAGTGAGTTAGGTAAATTACCTGGATGTAACACCGAAATTGAACTAGAGACTCATTAGATACACTGCAATACAGTGCAAACCTACTTGATTAATACAAAAAAATACTAATTGATACTAATGTCAAACGCAATAATTTATCTAGGAATTGCAGTAGGTGTAGTTGCAATGGGCGCAGCAATTGCTTATGGCACAGCAAATCAACAAAACTATGTCCAAGAAGGAGCACAATTAGCCCCAGCAGCTGAACAAGGCATCTTAGAAAAGACTGGAACTTTTGGCGCCGATTTAAACAAAGAAAAATGGCATGAAGATCCATTTGCAGATGAGGCAGCAGCAGTAAGAGCAGCTAACGCAGGTGCGTAATTCATCAAACCAAATTTTTATTTTTAAATTCTCTAGTTTTTGATGTAATTTGATATTTTATTCATAAAAATAGAGAAAATGATTAATTTGGGAATGACGTAACCAAGCAATGCATCAGTGTTATTATTGTGAGCAATTATTTGAATCAAAAGAGGAATTATACCAACATGTCGAGGTCCATTCAGATGTTGAAAGAAATAAGGAAATAATGGAACGGAAAAAATCGAACAGTAAAAAAAAATAGAGTAAAGGTCAGAATTTATCAAATTCAGGAGGAGATATACAATCTTGAATACATCCAGCATGGATTGGGTTGAAACATTATTGAAAAAATCATGTGATAATACACTCACAAAAGGGGAAGTGCTTCACAGTCTTTTTCATATGATTGAAGTAAATGAAAATACATTAAATCATATTCAAACAGAGACACGAGATTTTGGTCCAGAGCTTGAAGAGTTAAAACAAACAGAAATTAGAGATTTAGATTTTCATTTAAAATATTATAGAAGTCTAGTTAATTTCATTAACATGATTCCAGAAAACAAGATTATTCAAAAATAATTTAATTATAATCTCAATTTATCAAATATCAAGTTGTACTCTAATTGTTTTTCTGAATTTTGACCAAAATTTGTTTGTTCATCATATTTCTCACTTTTTTGAGATAAAATTTGTTCTAGTTTCTCCACTTCTTTTGCAATCATTTTACCAGAATCTTCTTTTGCAAACTGCTTTCCTTGATCTTCATTTTTACCTCGCGTAGGAAATCGTTTTCCATAAAATTTATTTTGTAATTCTTTTAGATTTTCACGTTTGATTAATTCTGCCAGATCAAAATGTCCTTGTTCATGTTTTAGTAATTCATCACTAGCCTGTGAAATTCTAACCCAAGATAAAACAGGATGAAATTCTACAGAAATTTTGATATTCTCAATGAAGAATTGAATTTGATCTTCTATTTCATCAGAATTTATAGTCCATGTATATCGATATTTTGTAACACCATGAGAGTCCTCAAATGCTGAAGGATTGAATTCTGCTTTAAAATCAGACCAGTGAAGAAAAGAATCCTTACTCCAAACTACAACTTCATTTTCAACCATAGTATTTTGTATTTATCTTGAGAATAAAATTATTGAGATTCTTAATTATTAGAAATGAGGTGTTTGACAGCAGATGAAAACTAGGGTAGGTCAAGGCAAATGTAGGTATGCCGCCAAACTTATGACTCGTTTTAGATTAAGCAAAAATAGACTAAAAACAATTGTATGTACATTTTGAACACATATTCAATACACACTGAATAAAAAATAGGCTCAATTAAAACAGGCTTAGTTTTTTCAACCCTTTTTGACCAAATATCAAGACATGTTTTATTTTAAGAATTTTTGAGGATACTAAATATTACAAAATTGGAAGCAAGATCGGTTGCTGATTTGATATCTAACCGTAACTCCCAAAGAGCCGATGCAAAAGGATATCAAATTTGCTTGCTTTCCTAAATTCTAAACTATTAATTTTGGATAATTATACCAATCATCATGAATATGAAATTTTATATTACAATGGGGATTTCAATAATTGCACTAGCTGTAGGGTTTACTCTATTGTTTGGATAATAAAGTTCAATTAATAATTTAACAGTGATGAGAATTTAACAAATAATCTGTTTGTTCTTGTTCAGAATATAATTTAGGATTATTTTTTAACAATTCAAAAATATTTGAAAACGCAGGACAACTTTTATCTATTGAAAAAAATTCTTCACAATTAGGACATTGAATAACAGTGTGAGACCCCCAGTCACATTCTACGTCATCAATAATTTCAAAAATTACATCATCATTACAAATACAAGATAATTTATTTTGGAATTGAGAGATATCCATGATAAAATTTCTAAAAAATGAAATATATATTATTAGAAGTTTAGATGAATTAGTTACTATGACAGTATGCCCCACATGTAAACTTGCAATGGAATCTCATTCAACAGGAGAATTAATGGAATGTTGTATGAAACAAGTAAGCGATGAATTAGCAGAAGAGCAACCAGGAATTTGTCCTAATTGTAAACATGAAATCAAAACACATTCTAATCAAGAACTAACTGAATGTACGTTGGAATTTCTCAAATCAGGAATTACTGATTAATCAAGATAAGATTAAACAATAGACAAATCAGGAGATATTCATTGAATCAAATTACAAGAAAAACAATAACAGAATTTTCCCCAATGTGGACTAACAAGCAAGTTTGGGAATTTGATCAAGTAAATGAAAATTTAACATTTGATATGCTATATGCAGAACCAGGTGACTTTAAGGCAGACTCTTGGGACTCAAAATTGGCATTTCCAGACTCAGATATTCGAGATATTATATTCAAAATACTGGGTTATTTTGAGGATAGTTTTGAATTATGGATTGCAAGTAAAGGTCAAGGAAAATTAGATAAAAAACATGTAGCCTATCTCATGGCAGTAATAGTTGATGCAATGATTAGTGAAGAGATTTGTCTTAACTTTAGAATTGAAAATGATTGTTTGGTAGTTACAATAGACACAAAAGCTGATGTAATTGATTGCAAAGAATTCTTTGAAGAATTTTATCATCTGGCTACAGGTTTTAATTATGATATAGATACAGGAATTCCAGATGATGAGACAGAAGCTGAAATGTATCTTACAAGACTACAAGAAGAATTTGATGAAAAAATGAAACTAAAACTAGGAGACAAATACCTGAGTGAAAATAACGATCCGGATACAATACATGAGAAATGATATCCAAAATAGTAGAAAAGGTTGAAAAAAATATTGTCTGAAAGAAAACCATATCGTAATTTTAAAAAAAGAGAGCCAGTAATACCAATTGAAGAAAAAATTAAACAATTCATTATTAGGAATTCTAAAAATGGTTATTTCACCAAGGTTTCAACAATTCCATTTAAATTTGAAATTTCAGAAAGCAAAGTATGGGATATTGTAGGAGAATTATTAATTGACGGTTCAATAGAATCAATTCATGATGAAAATACAGGAGAGATGAAACTTTGTGAAGTTGAAAAAACATATTTCATAATGGATTTAGATATGAAAAGAAAAAGAGAGAAATTCAAGTCATTTAAGAAAAAACCAAAAGAGAAACTAAAGTGATTATTAATGGATGAAGACAATTACCCAGCACAATGTCATCCCGTAGCTAAACCAAAAAAGAAAAAATTAGAGAATATAGAAAATGAAACAGTGTAAACTATGTGGAACACCACTTGGAAAAGAACCGACTACAGAAGAATTAGATGTGCATTGGAAAAAACACCATAACTGGCACTGGGAATCAAACAAAGAAAAAACACCAGAAGAAGCATTATTGAAAAAACAGGATTAACCAACGTCTTGGAGTAGTAGTCGTTTATAGCATGCCTAGACTACTAAACGAAGACGTCAAATCTATTACAGGCTCAAAGTATAAAAGAAAATTGGCTAATTCTCCAAACATCTGTTTAATTGAGACAAAAAATAAAGATAATTTTTAGAATTTCTAATACTGGTGATTGATTTTTGTGCACAGATAATTAATGTGTGAAAATTATTTTTTACCTAAAAACTATGAAAAATTTACTCTTTATTTGTAATAGAAAATTTTCAATTAAATTCAATGTCAACAATACTTGCATATGATATCAAGGCACGAAAAAAGGTGCCAATGAATGACCCTCAACCATATCTTATGAAAAATGGTTCATGGGCACTAAAAGGAACTAGCTCTGAAACAGGTATCAAATTGTTTAAAATAGTTGGAAAGAACAAACCTGTGATCGAAGAAGATACTCATATTCACAAAACTGCACCAACAAATGGTATTTCAGGATTCTTACATAATCTTGTTTTTGGTCGAAACTGTGAATGTGGAAAACACTGCTAGTATCTATTTTTTTATTTGAATAAATTCATCTGTGTAATTCGAAGGTATTAATTTGATAATTTTTTAATGAAATACATGTCATTTGAGATAAATTGGTATAGAGAATTCTTTGGAATTTCATGGGCACATGAAAAAGAACGACTAGTAGTATCAACAGTATTTGAAGATAAAAAAGAAGCAATTGCAGTTGCTAAAGAAATTGAGAATTGGAGTGACAAATTTACTAGATTAACTATTATTGAAAAAGATGATGACGAGTTTGCAATTTGTTGTTATGAAGATCCACAAATATCAAAAAGCAAAAAACAAGTTGGATTATTTAGGACTGGAATGAGACAAAGTAGTGGATACGAACAAGCAAAACCAATGATTGAAGAAAGGCCACCACTATTACAAATTGCATATGCTGCAGATATTAGAGACATGAGAACATATGAGCAAATCTCAAGACTTGTTCCTATGAGAAAATGTAGAATTATTTCTGAAAAAGATTTGAAAAAACAAGAGTTCTTTTATGAAAAAACTGCAAATTCTCAAATAGATTAAAGTAGAAATTTCACTTGTGAAAATTTGAGGATCCCTTAAGTAATATTTATTCGTAGGAATTTGAGATGGTATTTGAGAATCTCTTAAAGAGAATAATGGATTCAGATCCTAACATTAGACATAGTATAATTTCAGATACTGAAGGAAATATACTATCTACTAGCCATCGAGAAGGAATTACAAACTATCTATCTCCAGAAGAGACTGCAGCATCCCTGAAAAGAGCTGCATCAGCATGGAAGGGAAGAAAAGAACTAAGCCCAAAGATTGGAAATGGCAAGTATGCCGTAGCCGCATTTGAAAAGATTACAAGGATGACTTTTCCTCTAGGTGAAAATAATCTGATTTTTGTCAGCATGGGTTCAGATCAAGTACGAACAGATCTTCATGCAGGTGGA
>JAMHKW010000042.1:7377-10646 GCA_028439805.1 Candidatus Nitrosopumilus sp.
TTGTTGAGCATGTACTAAATATATTGAGTAAAGACCCAACTAGAGCATAATTATCGAGTTCTAAAAATTGTCAATGCTAGAGCACACCAAAGAATGCAAGTATCGAAACGACAACGATATGCCACATACAAATTGTTATTGTAAATGCCACAAAATTATCATGGCAGAATCAGGAGTAATGGAATCAAGAACTTTTTGATTCTTTTTTAGGATCAAAATTATCTATAATTTCAGTTACCATATCAATAAGAGTAGTTTTGATTTTTTCTTTTGACATTCCAGAGGTAGTCATTAATTTCATTTGATCAAGTAATGCAAAATGCATTCTTCCTTGAAGATAATCAACAATACTATATCCTTTTTTTGGAAATTCTGTTATGAATTGATCAACTTCAGAATCAGTCATGAAATTACCTAGGCATTTAGTAATGCATGATCAAAACTAATCATTGTACATTGAAAATGAATTTGTTCTTCAGTAGTGTATCCACAATTATGACAAAAGAATTGATTTGCTTGAGTGCAAACATTACATGTCTTCTTTACTTCTAATGCAGTTCCACAATGTCTACACGAATCTTGTTTCATGGTTTTGTACAGTAAATTATTCATTTAAAGGATTTGAAAATTAGATGCAACTAATTAGCTAGGTCTAATTTTAGCCTCAACAAATTAGAGTTATCAAAAATAATTCTCAACAAATACAATGAAATAGCAAGAGATTTGTTAAAAAATATGGTATTTTTTCTCATCATTCCATTAACTATAGTCGCAATTTCAGGACTAATTGGTTATTTCCTGTATCGTTTTGTGATTCATGATTACACTGCAAACAAGGCAGTAAACAAAAAACTCAAAGAATACAAAATTGACAAAACCCAATATCAAATTATCAAAGAATATTTGGAAATCAAAGGAGAACCAGTTACAGAAAAAGAAATTTCACATTTACAAAAACACTACAGACAACATGAACCAGAGCAATTCTTGGCAATGTATGATTATATCAGAGATAAAACAGGTACTGGTAAAAATTTAAAATAATTATTCATTTGGTATTGAAATAAATGGTGTTCCACCTTCACCGACTACCAGTGGCAGTTTACCATCCCATGCTTGAATCTTTAACCATTCAAAATAATTTGGATTTGTAGCTAATGCTTCATTGATAATTGCAATTGCTGCTGCTTCACCTCTGGCTTCTGCAATATTTGCTGCAGCAAGACCTTCTGCTGTTGCTTCATGTTGTCTTGCTTCTACCTCAATTCTTCTCAAATCATTTTCTGCTTGCAATGCATGTTGTTCTGCTTCTACCTTATCTTCAATTGCTCGTGCAAATAGTGGTGAGAATTGAAAGTCAGTAATTGAGACGACTTCAGTAATTATATTAAATGCAATTAGACGAGTGGTGATTTCTGATTCAATGTCAGCCTTTACAAGTGGTCTTTTTGTGATTAATTCTTCAGCATTATACTTTGCAGTTACTTGTTTTACAACTTCTTCTATTGCTGGTTGAATGACTCTATTTTCATAGTCTAATCCTACTTTTTTATACAAATGATGAATAGAGTCTACTGAAGGATGATAGTTGACAGTTACTGCAGTGGAGACAGTTTGCAAGTCTTTAGATGCAGAAGATGTAGATTTTACAAATTTTAATGTCCTAACTTCCATATTCACTACAGAGTCTGCAAATGGGACTACAAAGTGTAGTCCTTCATCTAATGGTGGAACTGATGTATCAACTGCATTCCAATGTAACAAAACACCTCGATGTCCTGCATCTACAATTTGGACTGCAGATGCAGTTACTATTCCAATAGCAATTAATGCGATAATTCCAATTAATACTGCCTTTGCTGCGCCCACATTGACGTTAATTTTTGGGCTTTCATAGCGTGACATATGAAATATGAAGGTTAGTTGCCATAATTATACCATAGCATGCGCAATTTTTGGCTTAACGTAGTTAAGGATTACTAAGAATTACTTACATTTCTTTAAATGTCTAAAATGATTTTTGGTGTACAATGTACAAAACACTCTCAATAGGACTTTTTGCAATGCTCTTTGTAGGGTTTTCAATAGTTCCCGCTTTTGCTGATGACATTAACCAAAGATTTTACGAGTTAGAGAGTGATTTTGAGCAGAAAAGACAGAGTATCTCTCAATACTATGATGAGCAGTATAGAGAACTAGAACAAGAATACGGAGTGATCAAATTAGAAGTAGTTCAAAAGATAGAACAAAATGATTTTTCAGATTCAGAAATTGATGCAATGTACAATGAGTTATTTTCATTTTATAATGAATCAAGAGCAGAAATTGATTCTGCAATGCTATTAGAATTTGAAGAACTAGAAAGAATGTTCCAAGAAGAAATTGAGAGAGTTGATGCAGAATATTCCGATTACGAAAAAGATACAAGATATGATGAAACGATTAATGATTATGATTCAACATATACTGATTACAATGCAGATGGAACTGCAGTAACTAATCATGATGAATATTATGATAATTATGAACAAAATGAACGTGAATACTTTGAATCAGACCCTGAATGGGTAGAGATTCAACCATTAGCTCAGAGAATAATGGATATTATTCCAATGGAGAAAATTCAAAGACTTTGGGAATCTCCACAACATGATGCACTAGTAGAATTAATTGTTGCTGAAACTAATCTCACTATAGAAGAAGCAAAAAAAGTAATTGCATTCTTTGAGAGAGTAGAAAGACAGGATGATTATCAAAAAGAAGAATATTATGAAAAAGAATATAGAGAATATGACTATGTAGAACCAAATTATGCATATGTAGAACCTCAAGTATACTATGATGATTCAGAGGTTCTCAGACTAGAGCAAAAAATTACAGAGTTGCAAGCAGAAAATGATACACTACGAAATGAGATATCAGAATTAAAAGTAAAACTAGAGCAAGTAAATGCTGTAGTAATGGAACAAATTAAGATTATTTACGAATGGGTTTTAGGTCAATAATTCTCTGAAAAAAAAGTCAGTCTCCCTTGCTTTGGAGACTCTGTAATGTGTTAAACTAGTTTATGTGAGCATTTGGGCTCTTCCAGCTAACACCGCGAGATGTCTCTGACTCAATGAAATGAGTTTGATAGTGTATGTGATAAAAAATCAGAATAAAAAATAGTTACAGTTAGCTCAACAAAGTTTTGTTATTTTATGCCTGAATTAATTGCGATCAAAATTAGTATGAACTTTATTATTTGATTATTGCTAAATAGTCTATGA
>JAMHKW010000043.1:0-10519 GCA_028439805.1 Candidatus Nitrosopumilus sp.
GAAATGATCTGGATTCAAAAAGAAAAATAAATTTGCTTTTTTTGCAAATGGAAAATCATCTGGTACTGCTTGTAATTGACAATATTCTGAAAGCTTGTTAACCGTTTCAGTATCAAGTGACAAAATTATATTTGCTAATTCTTCATTGATTTTATTTACTTGTATTGCAGCATTCTTGTTTACTTGTTGTAGGTTTCCTTGTGCAGAATGAATTAATTCCTCTAATACTGTCATCTTCACTGCACCTAAATATCCTGAATTAACATTTTCAAATCTTGACTCGTACGGCTCTCCCTGTTTATGAAGAATTATTTGTGGATATTTTGATAAAATGAATTTATTTAGATAAATTACAGAATCAAGATAATCTCCGTATGTTGTTGTAATTTTTGATATGTATTGAATTGCGTATGTTGAATATACTAAATACTTTGCAGTATCTTGTTTCATCAACTCTGCAATCTTTTTTGAGTCTTCTTTTGCCACTGCAGAAAACAATTCTGTAACAAATTCCTTTGCTTCTTTATCTGCAAATACTTTGTATCCCTTCATTTTCTTTAAATCTACTAATTCTGGAAACTTTAGTTCTAGATTATCTGGAACTTTAACTCCTAGAAAGTCTTCTACTTTTTCTTTGAAAACTGGAAAAATCTCTTTTGCAATCTCTTCTAATTCTTTGAATTGTACTTTGTCTGCAAGACCGTCTTTGGCTTTGAGTGCAAACTCTGCAATCTCTTTTTCTTCATTAATTTCAACTGATAATTGACCAAATAGTGCTTCAGCAAACTCTTCAAATTCTCCCAATTTGCATAAAATCAAAAAATACTACATTTAACATTATCTTGTAATTAATTTCTAAATCCACATGAATTGCATTCAAATTTCTTTTTAGATTTGTTCATTTTATTGGTATTCTGTCTCTATGATTAGAAGAGGACACTGTTAAAACACTGAACTATTTTACAACCAATACTGGAACCTTTGTTTTATGGAGTACATAATTTGATGTGCTTCCAAGAAATGCTTCTTTTGCACCACCAATACCTCTTGCACCAATTACAACCATGTCAAATTTCCCATTTTGAGCAAATTTAACAATTTCAGAACCTGTATGGCCACCACTTGTTTTGTATTTGAATACTGCCCCTGATTTTTGTGTGCGATTCATTGCAGGACCTATAGCTTTTACAGCCTTTTTTTGTGCTCCATCCTTCATTTTTTGTGTATATTTTATTCCTGCTACTAAAGGTAATTTGAATACGTAAAATCCTGTAATTTCAGCGTCACTAGATTTTGCAATTTCAATTGCTTTATCTAATCCTCTAATTGAGTTTGATGAGCCATCCAGAGGAACTAGAATTTTTTTGAACTTTGCCATAAAGCATTAACAAAAGCGATTCAATATAAAAAACAATGATGATTTTCAATACTGGTAATTTACTATCTGATTGGATTAATTCTATTGAATCACTTTACAATTAGTACTGGTTTCTTTGATTTGTGTAATACATAATTTGATGTACTGCCTAAGAATATCTCTTTTGCAGCACCCATTCCTCTTGAACCAATCACGATAAGATCAAAATTTTTCTTCTCAGCAACATCAACAATTCTTTTTTCCTCATCGCCATAAGATACTCTATCAAAAAATAAAATCCCTTTTTTGGCTGCCACTAACTTGGCTTTTTTCATAATTTTTTGCGCATTTTCTAAAAACATCTTTTCTAGAGGCGTGATTGGTTCATTAGTTCTAGGTTTAACAATTCCTACTACATATAGGCCAGTAATAGTAGCGTGAGATTCTCTTGCCATATGAATAGCGACATCAAGACCTCGAAAAGAATTAGAAGATCCATCTAATGGAACAAGAATTCTCTTAATTTTGATTGCCATAAAGAAAACATGCTGATTTTTAATTTAAAGTCAAGTGAGATTATCTAGTATGATATTCAGTTTTGATATTCTAGAAGACTATCAAATATCTAATTGGATATAATGTATTTGTAAAATGGAAAATGCAAAAACTATCACTATTGCTGATGTTATGACTAAATCTGTAGTTTCTGTGGATGCCTCATTAACAATCAATGAAGCCGCAAAAATGATGGAGGATACCAAAGTTGGAGCAGTTATTGTAATGGAAAACAATATTCCAATAGGAATTGTTACTGATAGAGACTTTGCAGTAAAGGCAGCAGCTCATGCATATCCGCTTACATCACCTGTAAAACAAATCATGTCGTCTCCACTGTTTTCAATAAATTCTGATGAATCTGTGAGAATTGCAGCTGATTTAATGCATGATAGAGGAATAAGAAAATTACCTGTTATTGATAATGAAAATGTTGTTGGAATGATTACTGCAACAGATATTGTTAATTTACTAGCAGTATGCGTAGAAGATGATATGCGAGATATGTACTTTCATTCAGTCGCAAAAATTTTTGTAAATTACAGTCCTTATAACTAAAAATAGAATAATTTAAGAGGTTCTGATGCTATCATATTATGTGAGGATACTAACTTGAGTTTACTTTCTAGCTCTATCTCCGAACAAATTTTTCAAATTGATCCTTTGATTCGTTTTGTAGGAATTTATAGAAATAATGAACTTTATTGTTCATATCGAAAAGATATCAAACCTTACATTGATGAAAAGAAAACTACCCAATCACTGAAACAAGCATCTAAAAGATGGAAAGAACGCAAAGAATTACTTTCTTCAGGAATTGGTGACCCAATTTATTCAGTAACCATGTATGGACTGGTAAAAAGAATAGTAATGGAACTAAAAGATGGATCTATTATTTTACTTAGTACGGAGCATGAAGTTGATCATGAAAAATTACTCTTAAAATTAATGGATTTTAGAGATTTATAATAAATCAATTGTTAAATCATTAATGATTTTTTTATAATTAAAATTTCTACTTATTAAAAATGATAATTACAAAATTGTTTTATAGGGTATGCTTTTGATGGAAATATTATGAAAAGAATTGACGCTATGATACCAAGTATGAAGCGAGCTGATGTAGTTGATAGTATTTTAAAAGCTGGAGCACAAGGTGTTACAGTAGTAGAAAGTAGAGGTAAAGGTGCTGGTGACAGACCAATGGTTGGAGGAGCACGAGGAACTGCAAAATTCATTGCTGGCTATAATAGAATTGATACCATAACTACCGTAGTTAATGATTCAAAGTTAGATACTGTGGTATCTGCAATTATAGATGTGACTCATACTGGTTCGAAAGGAGATGGCATGATCTTTGTATCGACCATTGAAGAAGCATACAAAATTGGTACTAAAGAAAAAGTAACATAGTCCAATACGATACATTCAATCTCATTTTTAATTTAATATTCTAAAACTAATTCAAGGATCTTACCTTGCTGGTCTTTTAAATCCATGTTCAATTTTACAGTTAGATGCAGAAGAGTTTTGAAAAGAAAAGATCAATTGTATTTGCAAACATGTGATTTAGATCTTTTAATCTTTGATCATCCATTGACAAAGTTTCTTTATCAAACCACGGTTCAGATAAATACAAACTACGATTCATCTCAACTTGAATCCAAGGAATAGGATTGTTACCATAGGTTTTAGTGATATGTCCACCATGAAATGGCTCATTTAGAGAAATATCATTTCTGTCAATTAAAAATGATTCAGCAATACAATCAGCTAAAATCTCAATCATTTCATTAGAAGATGTTTTTCCATCTTGATTAGATAGACAAAACATTGGTCTTTTTGAATTATTTTTATCAGGAGAGAAAAATGGAGCAGTTGATGCCATTGAATGACAATCCAAGCATAATTGTAAATCCAACTCCTTGATGCTTTTTTGAATATTTCTATGATATGGAAGATAGTATAATTCAATGAGCATATTTGCAAGTGAATCATCTGGTTCTTTTCCAGTAGTGTAGATTGGTTTATCATAGCAGGTTTTACTCTTAATCAATCCATCAGGATTGTTTGGAGGCATGTCTTGTAATGAACGATTAAGATCTACAAATGCTCTTGCAATATCTGTTTTAATTACATGCTGAACTTTATCTTTCAAATCATACAGTTCTATTACAAAAGGATCAGAGTCATCAAACAAGTCTTTGTTTGTAATGGATAAATGTCCATCAAGTTCTTCAGGTTTTTTTGTTCCACCATGTGGAATTGATAATAAAATAGGTAATTTGCTCAATTCAATCCTTCTGCTGTTCCATCACGTCTTACTTCAGCTACACCATGAAAGCCAGGTTGTGTTTGTAATTTCATTACTGCATGAATAGCTCCATGATAAAATGAGTATCTGTCTTTTATAGTAACATTATATCCCATTTCTTTTAGATAGTCTAGTATTTCACTACGAAATCCTCCTTCTTCTATACTTACAGTACCATTAATTGAACAATGAAATCTAGGTTTTTCAATTGCAACATTCATTGGAAGATCTCCATCAATTATTCTTGAAAGAAATTGTGTTACTGTGGAAAAAATTCTCTGGCTTCCTGGACTACCAAGTACCATCCAAAGTTTTGAATTATTAAAGACTAAAGCAGGAGAAACTGAAGTCCATGGAATTGAATTTGGCCTGATATAAAATGGATGATTAGGATTAGTAAATTCAAATGCAGACATGTAATTGTTGTACAAAAATCCTAAACCATCAGCTGCGGCTTTTGAGCCATAGGCAAGCTCTATTGACTGAGTTATACCTACTGCATTTCCTTCATTATCCATAGTTGAAAGATGAGTAGTGTCTTCTCCACCAAAATCAGGATCAATCATAGGTAAAGTAGCATCCATAGAATTATGGATAGAGTCAGCCAGTTGTTTTGCAAAAGATCTTTGGAGATGGAATTTTTCCTCAATTTGATTATATGTGTGTCGATTAAACGGTCGTTGTATTCTATGCAGGAATGCCTTTCTGAATGTCTCAGAAACAAAGTGATATGAGCTTGGTTTTGAGCTACGCAAAAACTTGGATGGAAGGTGATTTAACATCATCAATGTAAGTAGTAATGTTCTTCCAGCCGCAGGTGGTGGCAAAGTTGTAATTGTTACATGTCGATATTTTCTACTAATTGGTTTTCGTATTAATGGTTCAGGAATGTATGCTAAATCCTCTTCTTGAATTAATCCATGATTAATTTTCATGTCTTGCGTAATTGCTTTAGCAATTGAGCCTTGATAGAAAATAGTATATCCATATTTTGAAATTTCAGTAAGTGTTTCAGATAGATCTTCTTGAATGAATCTATCTCCTACATCATATGGAACTAGTCCATCTTTTAAGAAATATTTTGCACCAGACTTTGATTTAATTGAAAGAAAGTTATCTAGTTCTCTTTCTTGCAAGTCATGTTGAAGTTGAGTAATTTTGTATCCTTTTTTGGCAATGTGTATTGATGGTGCAACTATCTTTTGCCATTCTAGTGTGCCATATCTTTCATGCAAAAATCCAATCACTGAAAGAGTACTTGGAACTGTAGTTGCTTTGTATCCTAGACGACGATTTTTCTTGTGGGCATAAATTGAGGAATGAGCTAATGATGGAGAACGACTAGAACCATCAATTGCATATGATTTTCCATTAATATGAATAATCCCCATAGATTGTCCACCAAGTCCTGAGGCTTGAGGTTCACATACGCCTAATGCCAAAGCAGTAGCACATGCCGCATCTACTGCGTTTCCTCCTTTTTTGAGCATCTCAACTCCTGCTTTTGTGGCATCAGGAAATGCACTTGATACCATCCCCTTTTTTGCAACAGAGCATTTTTTGTTAGATGTGGCTGAGAAAGAATTTTCTATTTTTTCAAGATTCATTTTTTGTTAGAATCACCTGAAAGCTTGGAACATTTGTTAATAGTTAATGCTAAAAGTACACCTCTATCAATTAGACTATCACGAAAAATATGTTCATTTGGAGTTCTATAATCTCCTCCAATTGGCCCCATGGAACCAATCATGTATTTTTCTCCAGAAACATCACATAAACTAGATGTTGCAAAACGATGGTTTGGTTTGATTTTAATTTCTGCTTGATTTGCTAATTTCTGAATTATGTCATAGAATTGTTCACTTTTTTTTGTTTTCTCCACAGGATTTCTTGTAACTTCTTTTACAACATGTACATCAATTCTTGAATCCTTCTTCTTCTTTGCAATCTTTCTTATTTCATAATCAAACTGTTTTCCTTGATCAAGACTTGCATATCTAGATTCTAATGATAATTTCCCATATTCAGGAGATTGTCCAAAAGAAGCCTTTGCAGTAAAATCACTAATAGTTATTCTGGAATCAGTATGATCATAAGATATTTTCTTCCAAGCAAGTACCATTCTACACATATCTGGAATTACTTCTTTGATTGTCTCATCTGGTCGTCTAACATGAATCATATCAATGTGATACCTACTAACACCAGAGCATGTAGTTGCAACTCCACCATTTGGAGTACCCCACTTTAGTTCAATAATATGTTTAGAATTATTTGAAACATCGTTTAGTAGTTTTTTACTAAATCTTCCACCTAGCGAGTCATCTGAAATAAGTAAAATTCCACACTTTATTTTTTTGAGTTTTCTTGCAAATCTGAGAGATTTCAAGGCAGAAAGCATAACTATCAATCCACCCTTACTTTCAGCAATTCCAGAACCAAATAGCTTACTTCCTACTTTGTAAAATGGAGCAAAATCTTGATTATCATACCAAGTATCTAAATGGCTCAAAAGTAAGACATCATTAGAATCCGAATCATGATTTTTCAGATAAATCATATTTCCTACATCAAACTCATAATATTCATGAGACGTAAATCCCAAGTGTTCAAGACGTTTTGAGGTCATTTTTCCTAATCTATTTACATTATCAATATTTCTGACACTAGAGTTTACATTGACAAACTGTTCTAGGAGTTTTTCATTAGTAGAAAGATGACTTCTCAGATAACTACGTAATACAGAACGTAGTGGTTGAGATTCAATTTGTTCAGTGGACATCTCATTTGGATGTAGATAAGACTCTCCAAAATAGCGTAAAGATGCAGTATCTAAAATTTTGTTAATCAGTGTATCATAAGAATAACCAGCTGTGGTAGCTGCATGTACAAAAGAGCCAGTTAGTCCAAGACTTGCCATTGAATTTAATTCTAAAATATAGACATTTCCATCTTTATCCATTCTAAGATCAACACGAGCAAAATCATTTAGTCCTAATTTTTTAAATGATAGTAAAGATATTCTTTGGATTTCATTTATTTGTTCTTCAGTTAGTTTTGCTGGACATATTTTCTCAAGTGGTGTTTCTATTTTGTCTGTTTTTGTTTGTATTTTATTTGGATCACCTGCAAGATCAATTTCAACAATTGGTAAAATTTCTAAATTTGCACCATTACCCAATAGACCTACTGCGAATTCTCTTCCTGGAATAAACTGCTCAACTAGAATCTCTTGAGAAAATTTTTCAATTTGTTCAGCTACTGCTACTTTAAGATCATCCCAGTTATACACAACTTTCATACCCATTGATGTTGATTCCATTTTTGGCTTTACAATTACAGGGAAAATCAAATCATCAAATGTATCATCAGGAGTAGAAAATACCCAGAATCCAGGAGTCGGGATATTATTTTTTTGTAGTACAATCTTTGTCATTACTTTATCTTGTACTACAGCATGAGCTTCAGGGCCAGAGCCAACATAAGGAATTCCAAGCATTTCAAGCATTGCAGGAACATGTGTGTAACGATTCTGTCCCTGAATTCCATATGCCATGTTAAAGACCATTCCAGGTCTATCACCTGAAACAACTCGTGGCATAAAGTTCTTCATTTCTTCAATAATGTTCATGCCACCTCCAACCACACTAACTGAATGTCCACCTTTTTCTAATGACTTTGCAACTTTTTCAACAGTTTTTTCATTATAGAATTCTTTTGTCTTCATTCCAAAAACATTGATAACATCTTTTTCATCAATAGATTGTTTGTTGTATACTATTGCTACTTTCAATAAACTTAAAGCTGAAAACTAGTAAAAAAACTGATCTTGCTTGTAAATAAAATCGTCATAAAGTGTCATTTTTACGTAAAATCTGTTAACATCTCTACTATAAGATATAGTTTCTTTTTGAGGATTCAACATGGCACAAACTAAAGCTCAAAGAAGTGCAGCAGCTAAAAAAGCAGCACGAACTAGAAAGCGAAATGCAGCAGCTAAAACAGAAGCAAAAGCAAAATCTGCAACAAAAAGAAAAAGATCTGCAACAGCTAAAAAACGAACTGCAAAAGCCGCACCAAAAAAGCGTAGCGTAAAAAGAACTACAAAATCTAAAGGAAGAAAATGATAATTGTACATCAATCTTTTTCTAGAATATTTGCGTAGCCAGAATCTAGAAGACATTAACCAAAAATCTATTTTCCCTTTTCCCTTTTTTTATATTTCAAATTAATCATGGTAGGATACCTGGGAGATACTTTGAATATGATTGTACATCATTTAGCTATGATGACACCAGAATGTAAAATCCATTTTGTAAAAAAAGTAAATAGGGTTTACTTTGTCCCCGACACATTAGAACAAACAATAAAAGAAAAATTTATTCCATGTAAACATTGCAATGATAAACCCATCTAACTGAAAATATTTTAAAATAAACCTGATGTATTATGGATGTTAAATGTAAAAACTGTGAAAAAGACTTTGACCTATCTACAAGTGAATTTTGTTGTAAGGAATGCGCAGAAGAATATTTTATGCATCCCTAGATTTGAATTTTATAAGATTAGAACCATGTTTGGGGTTAAAAGTGAATGCAGATAGACAGAAAGTAATATTTTAGAAATATCTAATTTTTTCATATTGGAAAAATAGTTTGATCTAAACGGCTCTGTTTTTTCATAATTCCATGCTCTCTCAAAATGTACGTACTTGTTATGGTTTTTTAATTTGAGACATGTAACGATTCCAAATAATCAGAATTATTGTCATCTAAGAGAACACCATTTCTTGAGTAATCCACATCAATTGCAATAATTACAGGTTTGTCTTTAATTTTTTTTGCATCCTCTAAAATCTTTGAAAAATCCTCAGTAGTTTTTACAATATATCCAACAGCACCAAAACTTTCAGCTAATGTGATAAAGTCAGGATTTGTAAATTTTGTAAATACACTTTTACCAAACTCATTTTTTTGTTTCATTGAAATCATTCCTAAATCCAGATCACACCACACTATAGTTATTATTGATAGTTTTAGGCGTACTGCTGTTTCAAGTTCTTGTATGTTCATCAAGAAACCAGCATCTCCACACATAGCTACAACATTTCTATCTGGATAAACAATCTTTGCTGAAATAGCACCAGGAAAAGCAAATCCCATAGAACAAAAGCCATTTGGAATTATGCATGTATTTGGTTGATATGTTTTGTAAATTTTTGCAATCCAAAGTTTATGAGCCCCTACATCAGACAGCAAAATATCATTTTCATCTAAAGCATTTCTGACATCAATTACTAATTTTTCAGGTTTTATTGGGAAGGATAAATCATTATTAAAAGAATCCCGCCTTTCATCTACTTCATGCATAATTTGTTTAAACATTTCAGGTATCTCTTTTCGAGGAAATGTACCTAATTCAGGATTTATTTTTTTTGGTGTTCTAATTCTTCTAAAATTGCATCAATTGCAGATTCAATATCCGATACTATCTCTACTATTGGTCGGTAATACGTATACACCTCAGAAGGAGTAAAATCAATATGAATAATTTTCTTATCTAGATTTAGATTCCAGTTTTTAGGACTGTATTCAACAAGATCAACTCCAACTGCAATGACTACATCAGCTGATTTCATTGCAAGTAATGCATGATCTGCATCCTTGATACCAATTGTATGTAAATGAAGTGGAGAATCATCAGAAACCACACCTTTTCCCATAAATGTATTCATTGCGATGATACCTGTTGCTTCTACAAATTTTCTGATGTGTTGACTTGCATTCTCACGAACACATCCATTTCCTAAGAAGATAATAGGATTTTTTGCTTCAAGAATTAATTTTGCTGCTTGTTTGATTAGTTGTTCATTAGCTTCTGATCTAAAAATTGGTTGAGGTTCTATTGGAGGAATATCTGATTCTTTTTTTGCAACATCCTGAGGTAGTTCAATATGTGTCGCTCCAGGTTTTTCTTCAAGTGCAATTTTAAATGCCCTTCTTACAATCTCCGGAATATTTTGGGCATTACGTATAGACCAGTTCCATTTGGTGATTGGTTTAAACAAAGTAATTGCATCCATGTTTTGATGGGATTCTTTATGTAATAGATGAGAATCAGTTTGTCCTGTAATTGCAAGTAATCTTGATCTATCCATATTTGCATTTGCAACACCAGTAACAAGATTTGTAGCTCCAGGGCCTAGCGTAGCTAAACAGACACCAACTTTACCTGTAAGTCTTCCATAAACATCAGCCATAAAAGCAGCACCTTGCTCATGTCTAGTGAGAATA
>JAMHKW010000044.1:0-8073 GCA_028439805.1 Candidatus Nitrosopumilus sp.
TCCGATCATTAAAGATGTAAAAAAGATGGCAGAAAAAGGAATTCCAATTTTAGGTGTATGTAATGGATTTCAAATTTTAGTGGAATCAGGATTACTTCCAGGTGTTTTACTCAAAAATGAATCTCTGAATTTCATGTGTGAATGGACAAATTTGATTGTTGAAAATAACCAGACTCCATTTACAAATCAATTCAAACTCCATGAAGAAATCCCAATACCTATCGCAAATGGCGAGGGGAGGTATTATGTAGATGATGATACTTTGAAACAATTAAAGAAAAAAAATCAAATTGTATTTAGATACAGTCAAGTTGTAAATGGTTCTTCACATAGAATAGCAGGTGTCTGTAATCAAGAAGGAAATGTTGTTGGTATGATGCCACATCCAGAAAGAGCAGTTGAATCTGAAATTAATCCAATTGATAATAAACCATCTTCACTTATCTTTGAATCTCTATTGACAAAAATAGGTGTTAGTAATTGAGTCTTGAATCTCAAGAACTAGCAGAGTTAAAATCAAAAATTGGTAGAAATCCTACTTCTACTGAATTGCAAATTGTAGCTGCTGAATGGTCTGAACACTGCTCTTACAAATCATCAAAAAAACATCTCAAAATGTTGACCATGAAAGGACCACTTGTAATTCATGAGAAAGGATATGATTCTGGTGTACTAGATGTTGGTGGTGGGTATGTTGTTACTGCACACATTGAAAGTCATAACCATCCATCTGCAGTTGAACCTTATGGTGGTGCTGCAACTGGCGTTGGTGGTGTAATTAGAGATATTTTGTCTGCAGGTACTAGGCCTATTGCGATTCTTAATGGGTTGCGTTTTGGAGATATAGAAAAAGATCAACAAGCAAAAATGGCTTTTCAAAAATGCTGTTACGGGAATTGCTGATTATGGAAATTGTTTAGGAATTCCAACTATTGGTGGAGAAGTAGAGTTTGATGAATGTTATCAAAATTATGCACTAGTTGATGTTGCAGCAGTAGGATTTGGTAAAAAAGAGAATTTGATTAAAAACCATGCAAAAAAAGATGACTTGGTTGTATTACTTGGAGGCTCAACAGGAAGAGATGGAATTGGTGGTTCTCAGTTTGCTTCAGATTCATTAGAATCTGAAGATCGTTCTGCAGTTCAAATCCCAGATCCTTTTATTGAGAAATTAATTATTGAGGCCATTTTAGAGGCACGAAATGAGAAATTAATTCATGCCATGAAGGATTTAGGAGGTGGTGGTTTATCCTGTGCAGTTTCAGAAACTGCTGATGCATTAGAGATTGGAATAGAGATGGATGTTGAAAAGGTCCATACTCGTGAATCAGATATGCATCCAGATGAAATCATGGTATCTGAATCTCAAGAAAGAATGTTAATTATTACAAGTAAAACTAAATTAAAAAAACTGCAAGAAATTTGCAAGAAATTTCGTATTACATGTTCTGTAATTGGTCATGTAAAATCTGATAATCAAATGCATATAAAAAAAGGTAAAAAGACATTTGCAAATATTTCAACTGATGTTGTTGCAAATGCAACTCTTCTTGATTTACCCTCAAAAAAGCCATTATATCTAAAAACAATTGAACAAGAAAAGAAATTCAAAACAATTTCTGATTACTCTAAAACAATGATGAAGTTACTTGCTGCACCAAATATAGCAAGCAAGATTTGGGTTTATAGCCAATATGATCATGAAGTAGGTATTAGAACTGTCATAAAGCCAGGACATGATGCATCTGTTTTACGATTAGATAATGGAAAATTTCTTTCTGTAAAGATTGATGGAAATCCAAAACAATGCTACATTAATCCAAGAGAAGGCGCAATAGGATGTTTTGAGGAGGCATGTAGAAATGTTGTTTGTACTGGAGCAAAACCAATTGGTATGCTTGATCATCTTCAATTTGGAAGTCCAAAAGATCCAGAAATATTTTGGACATTTTTAGAATCTCTAAAAGGTTTAACTGATTTTGCTAATTACTTTGAGATTCCATGTGTTGGAGGAAAAGTTAGCTTGTATAATGAAACTCCGATAGGACCAATAAAGCCAACTCCATTAATTGGAGTTTTGGGAATAATTGAGAAGAAACCTCTAATTTCTCAACAGATAACAGATAATGATTGCCTTGTAATTGTTGGTGATACCAAAGATGAGATGGGTGGTTCTGAATACTTTGAGTATATTCATAAATTCATTGGAGGAAAATGTCCTTCTGTTAATTTTATTGAATCAAAGAAAAACATGAAAATTATTTTAAAGGTAATTGAAACTCAACTTTTAAAATCTGTACATGATTGCTCAAAAGGAGGCCTGGCAGTTGCAGTATCTGAATTTTGTATGACTAATCAAATTGGTTGTAAGGTTTTATTGGAAAAAGTTCCTGGTGAGAAACTTGATGTTGATAGAATTTTATTTTCTGAAAGTCATTCTAGATATCTTTTGGTATTAGACAAGAAAAATCTCAAAAAATTAGAGGGAATTCTCCAAAAGAGTAACGTTTCATTCAAACATGTTGGTCAGTTTAGAGGAAACAAAATTCAATTTACAAAGGGGGCAAAATCGATCATTGATGTAACAGTTGATAAAGCGCAAAAAACTTGGTTAAATTCGTTAAGAGATTTGGTGCTTCATGGTTAAGGAGAATTGTGGCGTAGTTGGAATCTATAGTCTGAGTGGGACTAATGTAGTTCCCATGGTAATTGACGCACTTCGTGCACTTCAACATAGAGGCCAAGAAGCATGGGGTCTTGCAATTCCAAATAAAGAACCACTAAAGAAATTGGGACTAGTTTCTGCAGCGTCCTCTGAATTCAAATCTATCACAGAAGAATATGCTTCATCTTCAGTAATTGGCCATGTACGTTATTCTACTATGGGCCGAAGTTCACTTGAAAATGCACAACCACTCAAAGTAAAAGATCTATGTATTGCACATAATGGAACAATTGCAAATGTTCAGGAATTATCTAACCTTGTAGGTGGATGTTCATTTACGCCGCAAAATGCAAGTGATACCCTGGTTGCAGCACAAAGACTAGTTACACTAATCTCTGAGAATGGTCAGATGGGCAAAGCACTCTCAATTCTTAAAAATGAAATGGTAGGATCTTACTGTTTTACATTCATTTCTGATGATAATTCTGTTTACGCTGCTCGTGATCCAAAAGGATTTCGTCCAATGGTTTTAGGACATAAAGAAATAGATGATACTTACATTGTTGCATCTGAATCCTCAGCACTATCTGCAGTTGGAGCCAAGATGCAACGAAATGTAACTCCTGGCGAATTAATCAAACTAAGTAAAAATGGTTTAGAGTCTGAAATGTTTTCAGATGATCCTGAACGTGCACATTGCTCTTTTGAATTTACTTACTTTGCACATCCATCAAGTAACATGGAAGGCACTAACATCTATGTTGCCCGAAAAAATATTGGTAAATTTCTGGCAAGGAAATTTCCAATTAAAGATGCAGATTTAGTAATTCCAGTACCTGATTCTGCAAGACCTGCAGCATTAGGATATGCACAAGAACTTGGTGTATCTTTTGATGAAGGCTTACTCAAAGATAGATACAGCAAGAAAGGCCCACTGCGAAGTTTTATTGAGCCACATCAATCAGATAGAATCGAAATTAATAGATGGATTATTCCCATTAGAGAAATAATTGAAGGAAAGCATGTTGTGGTAATTGATGATAGTTTAGTTAGAGGTACGAGCTCCAAGGCAATCATCAAAGCACTTCGAAGAGCAGGTGCGAAGAAAATTAGTATGGTAATTACATATCCTCCAATTAAATTTCCATGTTATGCTGGAATTGATTTTCCATCACAAGAAGAACTTGCAACATTTTCTAATGGAAAAGACATGACTCAAGAAGAAACTACTGAGATGGTGAGACAAAGTATTGGTGCTGACTTTTTAGGATATAATGATGCAGAAAATCTTGCAGCAGCTGTTGGAATCCCAACTAACTCTATGTGTTTTACATGTTCTTCAGGAAACTACGATTCCCTTGGAATTACGCCTGAATTTAAAAGTAGAGAAGAGATGAAAGGTGAATAAATCCAATGCAGGCAATTTGGAATGATGTTGTAATTGCTGAAAGTGATGACACTGTATTAGTTGAAGGAAATCATTACTTTCCATTTGATTCAATCAAGCAAGAATATTTTCAAAAAACTGAACAGACTAGTTTTTGTGGCTGGAAAGGAATGGCAAATTATTACTCTGTTACTGTAAATGGAAAAACTAACAAAGACTGTGCTTGGTATTATGTAAAACCAAATGATGCTGCCATGAAGATTAAGGGAATGGTAGCCTTTTGGAATGGTGTTGAAGTAAAGTAATCAATCTTAATTATTAGAAAAACAACATGAATCTATGAATCAATATACTGTAATTCTTGCTCTAGGTATTGGGGCAATTGTAATTATGGCAGTAATCTTTGGTGCAGACATTTTAAAATTATCTATTTCTACTCAGGATTATGATATTTTTGTTGACCCAATTTTAGATAAACAAAGTTTGTTTGTAATGGGAAGAGTAACCATTCAAAATACTGGCGCTCAAGCATTAACTAATGTACATGTGAACTTTGGTGAGGGTGATACTTTAGATCTTGGAACTCTTAAAGCAGGGCAGAAAGTCATAGTTTCTCCTCCATCTGGCAATTCTATGGAATTTGTGATGATTAGTGCTGATAATGGTGTCTTTGTCAATAAAGCATATCGTGAGATGCCAAAGATGGTAGGTATGATGGGGTCATGACATTTTTACTATCAGTTAAATTCCATCAAAATCAAGTGTGATTGTTTGAAGTTTCTTACAAGTGGTAAAGTAAAGGACATTTATGATATAGATGAAGATACTATTCTCTTCAAATTTTCAGATAGGGTTTCTGCATATGATGTCAAGTTTAAGCAGGACATTCCACAAAAAGGTGAAGTTTTGTGTAAATTTGCAGAATTTTGGTTTAATGAATTATCAGTAGCAAATCATTTTGTTAGACGTGAGTCTGCTACTGAGATTGTTGTAAAAAAGATGAAAATGCTTCCAATTGAGTGTGTAGTTAGAGGTTATTTTTATGGAAGTTTTGTGGATAGATGGAAAAAAGGTGAAGTGACAGTACCTGATGGCACCAATACTGAGTTGGCTGCAAAACTTTTGGAACCCATATTTGATCCTACCACAAAATCTGAACACGATATTCCAATTAACAAAACAAAAGCATTAGAAATGAATCTAGTTACTAATGAACAATATGACTGGTTAGAAAAAACTTCAATTGAAATTTACAAAAGAATGGCTGAAATTGCTGATTCAGTTGGTTTTATTTTGGCGGATTTGAAATTGGAATTTGGAATTTTGAATGGAGAAATTACTTTGGGTGATTCAATTGGCCCTGATGAATATCGTTTATGGTCAAAAGAATCTTTTGAGATAGGAAAAACTCAAGAAGCATATGACAAACAACTTTTGCGTGATTGGTTAACTGCTAATGGGTATCAAAAGCAATTCAATGATGCTCGCAATATAGGACAAGATCCTGTTGCTCCAGAAATTCCATCAGAGATAATTACAAAGATGACAGAACGATATGTAATTGCATATGAAAAACTTACTGGAAAATCTTTGTAACTCTAATTGTAGATTGATTGTTGACTAGAAGCTAACTTTAAACTCGAATTAATTTTTCAGATAATTCACAAAATGGTGTCTTGATGGCTATTTGGGGGGTATGGTGTTCTATGATTCCTTTTTTTGATATTTTACAAAATTTCTAAAATTACTACGAAAATTATTTTACTGATACTATATTTATTGTAATGATACTAGTATTATTGAAAGTGCTATGATATATTTCGTAGTAGTTATAATATTATTAAAAGGGGTATGATTTTCCTTAAAATTCAAAAAAATTGATGCGATTAGGTAAAAAAATATGATACAAGGATCTTTTAGATCAAATAGAAAGATAACATTAGTATGTCTACCTTACTGGAAAAACAAATCAAAGTAAATCGTATTGTTACAACAAGTATTGAACATGCACGTGCAATTGAAGATCCTGCACGAGCAAAAATCGTGGAAATGTTATACCATCAAGCACTTTCTGCAGATCAGATTACTACTGCTCTAAAAAAGGCAGGATACAAAAAAGCATTAACTACGGTTCGTCATCATCTTGAAATTCTCAAACTCTCTGGATTAATTGAAATCGTAAAAATTGAAGAGTCAAGAGGTGCCATAAAAAAATACTATGGTACATCAACTAAATTATTAGACTTTCAAACTCCTGATGATTTTGATGCAAAATATTCTAAAATCATTGACAACACTTCTAACAAAATTGAAAAGCTTCTCAAAGGCCTTACTCCAAAAACTACTAAATCCAAGGGTAAAAAATCTGGAGAATATTCTCAATACTTGATAATGGAGATTATGAACAGAGCAATGACTAGTGTGCTTGAAAGTTCGAGTAAAAAACAACGATGAAGAATATTGGAAGGAAAATCCATACAACTATTCTCTGAAAAAAATCTTGTTTTTATCGCAACAATCATGAAAGATGGCTCTCCACAGGTATCTCCTGTTTGGGCAAACTATGATGATGGGTTTATTTTAGTAAACACTGCTGAAGGAAGAATAAAACACAAAAATATTTTACGTGATCCTCGTGTTGCAGTATCTGTTGTCTCCAAAGATAACCCTCTTGATATGACTACCATTCGTGGAACTGTTGAAGAATTGATTCCAGACTATGAATACAAACATGCAGACAAACTCACACAACAATACATGAATCGTGAACATTATCCGTTCAAACGTGATGATGAGAAAAGAGTGATTCTTAAAATTAAACCAAACAAAGTTTTTGTTTTGCCTGAATTAAAGATGAACGAGTAGTAATCTAGAATGTTTCTAAATTCGAGTTTAGAAATATATTAAATTTAGAATAAAAAAATAGAAAAAAGAAAGTAAGACAGTTTATCGTCTACGTTTAGCTGCCTTTCTTTTTGGAGCTGCTTTACGTTTAGCTGCCTTTCTTTTTGGAGCTGCTTTACGTTTTGGTGCTGCTTTTCGAGTTGCGGCTCCTCTACGTGCTGCTGCTTTTCTCTTACGAGATGCTGCTGCTTTTGCCTGAGCTGCTGCTTTTGCTGCTGCGTTTCTCTTTCGAGTACGTGCTGCTTTTTTAGCTGCTGCTGCTCTTTTGGCTTTAGATATTGCCATGACTTTTTTCCAAAACTTATGTGAGTTATATGGTGCACGTCACACATAACTACGCTATCTATAGAAAAATTTGACAATTTTTTTGATTTTAAAAAAATGCGATCAACAATTTGTTATACAAATAACAGCTGTATCTACAGTTGTCTGTTCTTTTTGTGGTCTTACAATTATCTTGTATTGTTTTTCTTCATCAAATGGAATATCAAATTGTGTAGTTCGCTCAACTGGTTTGTTTGGTTCTAATAATTCAACAAGCAAGTCTTTGGAAGAGAATTCTCCATAAATTGCCTCATGTTTTTGCTCTTTTTCATCAATAATGTAAAATTGTCCTCCTGACAATGGTGTTTCTTCATTAGTGATGTTTTTTGCAGTAATTCCGATCATTACAAACGTGTTTTCAGGTATAGTTTCTTTATTTCCATCATGGGTTCCCTCAAATGTGATAATGTATTCTACTGGACCAACAATTATTGCATCGCCTGCTACTGCTGTGATGTAATTTGTTTGGTATTGTGTATACGCATACATCCCAGCTGCCATTGTGGCAAATATTATCCCTATTACAATTACCATCCCAACTTGTCCCATGAAAACACTAAATTATTTTGGTATATAGTTGAAACGTATTATTAAAAAAAAATCCAGACCTAGTGTGATTTATCACACAAGGGGGCAAGGTAGATCTGAACTTAATACTATTACTCCCTAGAATGACATAAAACCCGCGGAAATTTGGCTTAAAACCCTCTACCATTTTGGAAAAATATGGGAAATTAGTAAGTAATAACAACACTCTCTATACATGAGAATCCAAAAAACATCTTCTTTCTTT
>JAMHKW010000044.1:8083-10174 GCA_028439805.1 Candidatus Nitrosopumilus sp.
GCCTAACGATGAAACTTTGTACATGTTTAGCTGGGAGAGCTTGGTGGTTTGAGGGTTGCATTTCATATCTGGGCATAACTGTTCAACCCCCCATCAAAACACTTGATTTTGAAAAAATGGTAATGTGCCTAAACGAACTAAATTTCAAGGGGGGTTTAACATATAGGCATGATTTTAAAAAACGAATAATTTTTAGGAAATTTCTTGAACATTGGAAAAAATGGGAAAAACTCCCTTCCTGAAATATCAAACTATGTTCTTTCTAGTCTGATGGTAATTTTGCCTTTTTTGGCAGTGTTTACCACTTTGAGAGCTTTATTCATTACTCCCATTCCAAACCTTGATAGCTCTGCTGAAGAAATAGTTAACTCTCTTGGTTTTGATTTTGATGTTTTACTTTTCATAATTTAGGATAGTGAGTTTTGGCTATAAGGCCCACGTAGAACTTATCAATCGTCTATTTTTTAGAATGTCTTCATCAAAAACCTTGCAGTTTTTTCATGCATTTCTGATACTCTATCCATTGCATCAAAAACTGTTTGTTGATTGATATTTTCTTTGTCATCTAATACAACATAAACTCCAATCTTTTGTTTTCCATCTTCAGTAGTAATTTTGTTAATTGCATGAATTGAATTACAAAAATCTGCAACTTTTTTTTCAAATATTTCTTTTTCATCATTATTAAATCCCAAATACCTTGCAATATGGTTATTTTTCATTATTACTTTAGCTCCTATCACTATGATTCCTGGTTGTGCTTTTGGTTCGAATATTTCCTCAGGAATACCGTATTGACCTGCATGCTTTACTATGACTTGAAAAGAGTTTTCAGGATTTTTTATTTCATCAAAAGATAAGCCTTCATGAGTTAACCATCTTTCAATATTATCTCGCATTCTAGACACACTCATGATAAAATATTTGAAACAAGTACTATATGATTCTAAATTCAAATGATCACGCCTCTTAGTTTACAATATTTCTAAATTCGAATTTAGAAATATTAAAAATCCATACCTAAAAACAAGCACAAAGCTAGTCAGATATTCACATTAAAGCCTGAATTCATCTCTGTAATTGCTGCGCCAAATACAATATTGAAAATTATTCCGATTGTCATTAATGCGAGTCCTAAATACAAACAATTTCTTGCTTTACGTGGATCATCATGACGTAAAACAAAGAATGCTATAACTCCCCCAATGATTCCCATGAATATTGGTAACAAAAACCATGCATTACTTCTTGGCTTTTCTGTATATGACATAATTCTTTACAATTATTTCGTAGTTATTGTTTTTTTCTGTAATTGTGTTATTTCTATCTCTACTGTTTCTAATGGATCTTTAACTTGGTTACGTCTAATTGAGAACATTTTTGGTTTTTCAAAGTCATCAGTACAGTCTGGGCATGCATAAACTAGTACTCTATGTTCATTTGGTGCTTTTGGATTAGATAATCTTGGATAATACACCAATCTTGCACTACAATCAACACAATATCTGTTGGCCCTTCTAGTTCTGACCAATGTAAACCTCCTGCATTCTTCTAGATGTGCGATCATCTATTAGATCTACGTTGTCTAATAGAGTAAACTAATTGCTATCAACCGATCGATATTTCTAAATTCGAATTTAGAAATATAATTATTGTTATCAAAGGATTGTTTAAAAGTATCAAAAATTAATGTTTCAAAACTCGAGTTTAGAAATAAATGGCGCCGCCCGTCAGACTTGAACTGACGACCATCCGATTAACAGTCGGACGCTCTACCACGCTGAGCTAGGGCGGCAACATGTTTGTACCTTGGTAAAAGTGATTTAATTCTTGCTACTATTCAAATTAAACCCAAATCAAATTTTTAGTTAATTAAATTTAGAAAAAAATTCTTTGATTTCATTTGAATGATTTTCTACTAATCCAATAATTTCTAGATGTTCATCAGCTGTGGGTTCTCTTTTATGGACAATTTGAAATGCGCTAAGTGCAGATCCCACCATTTCTCCAACAAAAAATCCACATAAAAAATCACCAATGTTTGCACAATCCCATATTTCTCCAACTCTTGGAGAAGCTCCTGATGTTTTG
>JAMHKW010000045.1:0-9909 GCA_028439805.1 Candidatus Nitrosopumilus sp.
TATTTGCGGTTCTCCTAAGTATTCTAGGTGGAGCATTTGTAATTAGAGCTTTTGATGTTGATAGAGCATGGTCAAGTTGGTCAAAACCAACTCCGATGGGTTTTATCAGAATTTTTACAATGGTTACAGGAATATTATTAATTCTTTCTTCAGTACCAGCTGGTGTTAGCACAGTAGATTCAGAGTTAATTGGAGCTGATACAGAATTAATTACAAAAATTACAGACAAAATAATACTTGGTCAATTTGTTGCAGGAGCATTACCAATTTTATGGATTGGAATGGGAGCAATATTTGCAGGAACACTACTTAGTAATTGGATTGGAGGAATTCCAAGACAAGTAAGTGACATTCTAAGAATTATTGTTTTGGCAGCACTTTACCCTACTTTAGTACAATTTACCAACATAATGATTCACGATGAAAGTTCATTCACTTTGATTCCACCTCTAGTAGGAGGATTGGCCGCAACTTTAGTTTCAGCTACAATTCTCTTTAAAAAATATCGAAAACATAAAGACCAAGAGATGGTTTCAGACTAAATTTAGGCTTAAATATATCATAAAATTAAATTTTAGAAAAACACTGATATCATCAAATATGTATCAATTATCATAGGCGATAAGATATTAGCAAAATAAAAGATCTAATCTTTCAATTATCAGGTATTTACAAAATATATGGAAAACGATTAGAAAGTGAACTTCAAAATGGAGACATTCCAAATCACGTTGCAGTAATTTTAGATGGAAATAGAAGATGGGCTAAAAGACATCTAACATTACCAAAAAAAGGACATTGGAAAGGAGCTGATACAGTAGAAAATCTTCTTGATTGGTGTGAAGAATTTGACATTAAAATAGTAACATTATACGCACTTTCAGCAGAGAATTTAGATAGAGATGATAAAGAACTAGAATACATTTATGAATTAATTCGCATGAGACTTGAGAAATTATACAATGATCCTAGAATACACAGATGTGAAATGAGAGTCAAAGCTATTGGAAGAATTGAATTGTTACCTGAATCTATTAAAGAAGTTTTGAAAAGATTAGATGATGTCACAAAAAATTATGATAATCATTTTCTAAATATTGCATTAGCATATGGAGGGCAATACGAATTAGTAGATGCAGTTAAGAAAATAGGAGAAAAAATTAAAGATGGTTCCTTAAAGATAGATGATATTGACAAAAAAGAGATCGAATCAAATCTGTACACATCATATTTACCACAATCATCTCCAGATATGATTTTGAGAACATCAGGTGAAAAAAGATTGAGTGGTTTTCTCATGTGGCAAAGTGCCTATAGTGAATTAGTCTTTATGGATATTTTTTGGCCAGAATTCAGAAAAATTGATTTAATGAGAGCAATTAGAACTTTTCAGGAAAGAAAAAGAAGGTTAGGAAAATGATAGAAGAAACCTCAGCTGGAATTGTATTATTTAGAAAAGAGGATTCAAAAATTTTGTTTTTACTATTACATTATCCTTCTGGGCATTGGGATTTTGTAAAAGGTAAAATGGAAAAAGGGGAATCAATTCGTGAAACTGCAATCAGAGAAGCCCAAGAAGAAACAGGAATTACAGATATCACATTTTTAGAAAATTTTGAAGAATGGATTAAATATGATTTTCAATATCAGGGAGAATTAGTTCACAAAAAGGTGGTATTTTTTTTGGCTGAAACAAAAACTAAAGAAGTTATGATTTCACATGAACATCTGGATTATACTTGGATGGATTATAATACATCTATGGAAAAAACTACATTTGATAATGCAAAAACTGTGTTAACAAAAGCACAGACTCTACTTACCAAGACTATCTAGTTGTAATTGCTTTGCTACACTTACAGGATTTTTAGCATTAAGGATTGTTCTACCAACAATAAGATAATTAGTTCCAGAAGATATTGTTTCACTGGCATTTCCACCCTGAGTGCCAACACCTGGAGAAAATATACTTAGGTTTTTTCCTGTTTTTTTTGCACAATGTTGTATAATTTTTGGGAATGTTGCACCTACTACAATACCATCAACTTTGGCAGTTAGAGCCCAATCCAAAAATAATTTGTATAGTGGCTGTCTTTTTCCCATTTTTACTTCCATATCATAAGATAATTTAGCCTCAGGGGCACTCATATGACATAAAGTAATGACACCATTACCATGTTTATGAGCAGATTTAACAAGATTTTTCAGGCTATCAAGACCCATTATTGGATTTGCAATAACTGCATCAAATCCTAAATTCCAAAGATTTTCAGTTGTAACTCTATTTGTGTTTCCAATATCATTGAGTTTGATGTCTGCAATTGTTTGCAAACCATATCTATGAGCTGTTTTGTTAATTTTGAGAATTTCTTTAGCACTAAGAGGAAGAAGTAAATGAAAATTTAGTTTAATTCCACATAAAAAAGGATGTAATTGTTTTATATTGTTAATAGTTTTTGTTTCTAAATTTTTAACTGAAAAATCATAATCGTTTGCAAGAATTACATTTCCATGTGTTTTGGAAGATTTTAAAAGTCTAGTTTTGAAGGTGGCCATAATCAACTAACGGATGTGTGTCTTTTAATTTTATTATTTTAATATATGAATAACCATGTTCAGATGGATTTTCTACGAATACTGGTTCAATACCATTAGTTGATGAAAATTTCATGAAAGGCTTTTGTGGATCAGTATCTAAAACTACATGACAAAAGTAAGATGTTCCTTCATCATTGAAATTCATGAAAACTCCAATGAGCCATTTATCATTACGTGGAAATAAAAATAGAGGAAAAGGAATTTCATCAAACCCCCAAGTAAGTTTAGCAAGACTAGACATATCTTCTAATTCAATTGGTTGGTATCTATCAAGAGTTCCGTTACCTGGTTTCAAAGTTTTTGGAAGAGATTTTATTCGAACTATAGGAGAATAAAGTTTACTAGAATCAGAAGTAGTGTTTACGATTTCAGATTCTTCTTTTCCTCCTTTTAGTCCATAACAAAGATAATGACCGATATTTTCAAGTGGAGTATAGTAAACAATTGGTTTTTCTTTAAGTACATCCATTTGTATGGATAAAATTTTTTGTCCATTATAATCATGTAAAAAAGATACACGTGGAGCACGCTCAAGTGCACAAACAAGTCTAGAGAATTCTAAAGTTGAATGTACTTGAATGTAACGCGGTAATTTATCAATAGAAGAAATTTGTAAGTTGTCCACCAAGATTTTCTGTAGAGTATCAAATTAAACTTATCCAAAACTTTGGAGCCTAGTTTCTTCTATCTACAACATCATTGATATCTGGACCAGTTCCAATAATTGTTACAGGCGTATGTAATTCATCTTCAATATTTTTTATGAATGATTTTGCATCATCAGATATTTCATCAAATGAAGTTTTACCAGCACAGTCAGGAAAAAGAACATCTAATTTTGTTATAGAAATTTGTGTTGCACCATTAAGCATAATTGCACGCCTAGCTAAATCAAAATCAAACTCAGCAGCACGTCTTTGACGGCCAGTAACAGTACCAAATTCAGACCATCCTTTTTTTTCAGCCTCATCAAGTGAAAGTTCATTCTCAAGAGGGCCAGTTCCAACACGAGTAACATATGATTTGAAAACAACAATTACTTCATCAACTTTAGTAGGACCAAGACCAACATCAGCGCATATTCCAGATGCAGTGACATCTTTTGAAGTCACAAATGGATATGTTCCATGCCATAAGGAAAGAAATGTTCCTTGTGTACCCTCCACTAATACATGCTCATTTGCAGAAAGTGCAGAATTTATCGCCTGTGGGACATCTGTGGTAAGTGAAGACAGAGAATCAAAGTCTTTTGCTAATTTCAAAACCCTCATAGCTCTATCTGCATTAGCAGGACCTGTACCAGATCCAGTACTTCCAATTTTTTCTTTTAATTCACCCTTAGAATCTCGTGTTAGATGAGTTTCTTCAATAATACCACAGTGTTTATCAATAAATGAACGTCCTGATGCATTAAAATCCTGAATTTCTTTTTTTAGTACATCTGGATTAATGACAACACCTGGACCAATCATTACTTTAGCATCTTTATTTAGAAATCCACTTGGAAGCATTCTAACTTTATACACTTTATCACCATCTCTAATGGTATGACCAGCATTAGGACCAGCACCACCACGAACTATGATTTTTGGATTATCCTTAATTGCCAAATATGAGATGATCTTTCCTTTACCTTCATCACCAAAAAATCCGCCAACAACTACAGTGGATGTCATGTTGTTGAGATTTTATTTCGTTTATTTAAGCTAAAGTATTTTCATATGATTTTATACCCAACAGTAATTCTTTTAGATCGATGGTAGGAGAAAATTTTGCTGGAAATATCATAATTAACCTAGCAAGCCTTCCAGATTTTCTAAGAAATCCAATTTTGAAAAAAAGAATGATGGAATTTTTTTCATTATCTGAATCAGAAAAAAAAGAGGTTATAAACAATGCATTAGAAGCAGGTCCAACTATTCCATTTCCTAACTTTTCAAAACTATTCAAAACATGGCTTGAAATTTTAACCACTCTTTCAGAAGAACAAAGAGAGGGATTATTTTCAGCATATATTGTTGAAGTATCAAAATCACCACAAAAATTAATCACTTTTAATTTGGATGGAATTCTAGAAATTTTTCTAACATTAGAAGAAAATGAAAAAGAAATACTTTCTAGTACAATTAAAAAAATTATCAATAATCTAGATGAAGTGAAAAAAAGAAGAATTATGATAGTAATTCCAGATAATGCTAAAAAACACTTGAAATTTTAGATGTCTGTGGGTTTCTCAGGTTTTCTATTATCTTCATTTGTATAATCAATTACTTCTCCTTCAGGAGACAATACACCCACAAAGATTTTTTCGTGTTTTTTTAACAATTTTCTATGATCAAGCATTGACATATCGAGTTTCATTTCATTCATTACCATTATTTGGTATTCTTTCCATTCAGCCCAACATTTGTTACAAGTAGGGTATTTCTCAGCAACAATTCCAAGTTCCTCAGCATCTGGAATTGAATTCTTACATTTGGTACAAATACGACTCATAGAAATTAACAATAATGAACTCCTTTTATCTTTTTTTGAATGTAAAGTAATAATAATTAAAAAAAGACCAAAGTTTTGATGAAGATAAAATGCCCAAAATGTAAAGAAAATGCTGAATTAACAATGGATTTTTCTCTTGTAAAATGTAGTTCTTGTGATTTAGAAATGAGTTATGGTGAATACGTAAAATTTGTGGCACATAATGAAGCTAAATACTCGGATATACTTGGGGATTATGCAGGTAGTACAGAAGGTCAATCTTCAGGGTCATTGGATGAATGGGATTAACAATATAGTGAAATCATTCATCAGATTAAAATAATTAGTTTGACAAATGTCTAAACATCATTGGAATTTTTATTAGAAAATATACTTAATTTAATAGGATTTTTGGTAGGACTCGCCATAGGGATAATGTCAATGATTGGATTTAGAAATACAGGAAGTCCAACATTGTTTAGATTAACCATTGCATTTTTTTCAATAAGTTCAGGATTTTTTGTAATATGGACAGGATACATGGTAGAAGATTTTGTTATAAAATCAGGAAGTATACAAGGTTGGATTCAAACTTTAGGAATTGCTATTCAAACAGTAGGATATTTTTTCATTGCATTTTCACATAGCATAAAATCATTTTTCCCAAAATCAAGATATTTTAGATCAATTGGAATATTTCCATTATTCTTAATTTCTTCTGTTCAGTTAGAACACATCTTCAGATCAGTTTCATTCATTTTATTGGCATATGGTGCAATTGAAACAATGTTATCATACTTTGAAAACAAAAACAAAGGTGCAATTTCAGTTGCTGTGGGATTAGCACTCTTAGCATTAGGTGAATTTTTAGGATGGTATTCATTTGTATTCCCAGAATCAATTCTATATTCTGCATCAATGACAATCAAAATTGGAGGATTAATTGCGTTATTCATTCCAGTAAGCAAAGTACCATTAACTAAGATAAAATTTGATGAAGGATTAGAATAATTACTAGACAGGCTCAAAATTTGAAGCAAATAAAAATTTGTCAATTTCTTTTATCTTTTTAGTATATTGGAAAATATCATTGCCCTATCATAGAAATTAGAATAATTATCTATAAGAAAATGGCAGAATATAGAACTCATATGAAAATTATTGGGGATATTCTAGCAACAACTCGTGATGATCTACAAGATGAAAATGGAGCATCAGTTACTTATCTAATTCGAAAAGCAAACATTTCTCATTCTAGAATTTCAAGGATTTTAAAAACTCTAGTATCACAAGGTCTCTTAGAACAAGTAGATAATCAAAGATCAAACAAATACAGAATTAGTCAATCAGGTAGAGAATTTCTTCAAGCATATTATACATTTACAAACTTTGCAGATAATTTTGGATTAAGCATCTAGTCATCTGTTTCATCAGATTCACCTAATTCATCATCAAAATCATCTTCAAAGTTAGTGTCTTCATAATCAGAAGAAGGTTCAAACATGGTTTACAAATGGAATTCATTACTGTTAAAAACTTATTCAAAAGTAAATGGTAATTAAACAAAAAAAAATAGAATGAATAATGAGAGTGAATTGTGATAATGAAGGAATTAAAAAAACATCTCAAATAATTAATCGTGGAGGAATTGCTATTTTTCCAACAGATACAGTATATGGAATAGGATGTGATCCATACAACAAAGATGCAGTGAGAAAAATTTATGAGATTAAATCTAGAGATATTGCAAAGCCATTTCCAGTGTTAGTGTATTCAAAAGAGATTGCAGAAAGGATTGCTATTTTTGATGAATTTACTAAAAAAATTGCAAAGAAGTTTTGGCCAGGATCACTAACAATAATTTTAACACTAAAGGATAAAAATCTAAAAAAATCATTAAATATAGAAAATAAAATCGCTATAAGAGTTCCTAATCATAAATGCACGTTAGAATTATTGAAAGAATGCAGTTTTCTAGTGGGCACTAGTGCAAATATTTCTGGACAATCATCATTTAGAAATCCTGATGAATGTTTCAAAAATATACAAAAATATGATATTTTTGTCGATGGAGGAATAATTGACAGTAAAGCAGAATCAACCATAATTGAAATAGAGAATGAAGAGATTAAGATTATTCGTGAGGGTACATTAAGTCATAAGGATCTTTTAAAATTATGAATTTGATCATTACTTGTGCAAGACATCTTGAACCTGAAACTGAAGAAGAAATAAGTAAGATTCTAGAAGAGTTTGGAGACTCTGATGCAAAAATTTCAATTACAAAAATGTCAGGAATTTTGACTGCTGAGACAAAACTAGAGCCAATAGAAGTTGTAAGAAAAATTAAAGAAATGCTCCTTGATGAACCTTGGAGTATCAGATATTGTCTAAGAATCATACCAATTCAAAAAATCATTGAAACAGAAATAAAAGAAATAGAAAAAATGAGTACATACATATCTGAAAAAATTTCTGATGGAGAAACATACAAAATATCAATAGAAAAAAGAAATTCAGATTTATCCAGTCAAGAAATTATTTCAAAAATAGCAAATAAAATAGAAAATAAAGTATCACTTGATTTTCCTGACAAAGTGGTATTAATTGAAATTCTAGGTAATAAAACAGGAATTTCCATATTAAAAAAAACAGATGTTTTAAGTGTTGAAAAAACTAAACGTAGTATCTCAGAGTAAAATTGCTGCCTTTTCTACCAAAATATCCTCTAAAGGATTTTTTGAATGAACTGAATCTAGTTGTTTTTTTGTTATCTTAAAATATTTTTTTAGAAACAGATCATTATTTTTTGAAAATAGAATTCCAGATAATGGTAATAATTCCTTGTATATGGTATTTGTTATTTTTTTATTTCCAATTGCAATTAAAATAAAATTATTTTTTGGTTTTATTCCAGTATTAATTATTGCATCAGAAATTTGTTTTGTTAATGCAAAACGTAGTAAAATATCTGTTTCAAGTTTATTTGAAACTAAAATATTATCTTTTTCAGATTTTAAAGATATAGATAGAATTTTTTTTAAATGATAATAATTTAAGATGAAATTACTTGATATTGCCTGAAGTTGGATTTTTGGGTATCTCTTTCTTAAGTTATCAAGGAATTTTATATCAATTGTTTTTTTGCCAATAATTTCAATTATTTGTATTTGTTTTTTTGATACTTGAAAAGTTAACTTTTTGGTAGAGCCACCATGAATTACAGGAATGATGCTCACAAGATCATTGTTTCGTATCTGAGTAGATTTTCCTTCCATTGCAGAAGAATCAGTTCCATTTATTGCAACTAAGATATTTTTAGTGTCTATATCAGGAGTATTAGCAGGTTTCAATTCCAATAATAAATTAATTAATTCTTGAATAGAAATATCAGATTTTTCAATCTGTAGTTGTTCTGTTAAAAAAGATTTTTTTGCGCCACCAACAAATTTTATAGTTATCATATTAATCAAATTTAGAATTTAGAAAATTAATGTTTTATTTGTTATTCAGTTTTCTCTTCTACAGTTTCAGTGACTTTTACAGGAGTTGTTTCTGTAATAGTTTTAGTTACTTCTTCAGATACTGTAGTGGATTCAAGAGTTTCTGCCTGAACCTCATTCTCTACAAATTCTTCAGATTGTGAAGATGCAACTCGTGCTTGTTTGGTTTTTTCTTCACGAATCTCTTTTTTGATAAATTTAGTGATATATCCTGCAATTTTATTTTTTAGGCCTTTAGAACGTATGATAGAAATTTTATCTAAGACTTTTTTGTTGTTGGCAAAATCTACACCAAAATCAGGTTTGTATTTGCCTAAGACCTCATATGAGAGACGCTTTATTCTATCCACTCCTCGTTCTAACGAATGGGGTATTTTATACCTATATTCCAAGAAATGATTTTGAATTATTTTCTAGCATGGATGTCATTTCATCAAATGTTTTTCCTAGAATTTTTGAAGCACAAAAAATAACACTAGGGATAAAGCTAATTTGTCCAGATTTCATTTCAAAACATCTAGAAAATCTCACAGGACCATCAGTTTCAACAAGAATTTTTGATTCATCAGTTTTAGCCAATAGGGTCTGTTTATCATTTGCATAAACCATTACAGGTCCGTATGACACAAAAAATCCCATATCCATGGCTTTTTGAAGTTGTTTTTTACTACCATCAAACCAATGAAGTAAAGCATGTTTAGTATCATATGAACTCATTATTTGAAAAATATCATCAATACTTTTTCTTGAATGAATAGAAACTGGTTTGTTAAATTTTTCTGCAAATGACAATAATGTTTCAAATACATGAATTTGTCTTTTATAATCTTCATCATTGTTTACATATGTTGGATCTAATCCTATTTCTCCTATTCCAGAAAGATTTTGATGATTATCTTCGATCATACCAGTAATTTGTTCAAGGTCATCATTTGCACATTCAGGATGAATTCCGATAAAAGGTAAAACGAGGTTATTTTTTTTTGCTAGTTCTAAAGTTTGTAAAGAATTTTCATAATCCATTGAGACACAACATGCTTTAATTTTCAAATATTCCATTTCCTTTAAGATGAATTGTATGTCACAAGAATAGATAGGATCAGAAAGGTGTATGTGTGAATCAAAATACCACGTCATTTCTTTATCAATTCTTAAAATAGTCTGTATAAATCGATTCCTTAGTGATATTTTTTCACTCGTTATCTTTTTTCGGAAAAAACTAAAATAAAATTCATGAAATCATCAGAACTTGGATTATCTGCCATGTATAGAATTTTGAAGAAGGCAGGAGCAGAAAGAGTTAGTGACGAATCAGCAGATGAATTAAGAAGAG
>JAMHKW010000046.1:0-9260 GCA_028439805.1 Candidatus Nitrosopumilus sp.
CTCATCTCAGTCCTCATGTCATGTTCTCTGAAGAAGTTAGCCTTTGGAATCCATTTTCTCTTTCTACGTTCTGCCATGATTCATCAACATTGTAGTTCTAATTGTGAGGAAGTTTGGTTTAAGCATGATCACAAACGGTATCCACGGTATGCATACTAGTTGGCAGATCCTTATCATCTGATTTTCTCATAACTTACTATGAATCAAAAAGAAAAATTTGCCTCAGATGAAGATATAATTTCAGCTATTCCGCAGGACTCGAAGAAAAAATCAATCATAGAGAGCCTTGCAGACATAGTAATCGGATTTGTGATGTATCTTCCGATTAATTTTTTCGTGCTCCCCATGTTTGCAGAACAGATTGCAGGGCAGGATATGATGGGATTTCTACAGATTACAGCAGTTTTTACGATGGTAGCATTTGTCAGAAAATATACAATCAGACGTTGGTTTTCAAAGATGCAGTTTTAAAACTTAATTAGTTATAATACTGTTATCAGGTTTATGGCATGGTGTCATATCTGCAAAAAATCATGGTGTGAGCATATACAACGAGGACAAAATGATGATGATGGGAATAATTAGTTTACGAATTCTTAATTACTAAATTGTGTTTTTCAAAACATGTCAGATAGAGAATCTCTGAAAAAAGATCTTGATGAGAAAAAACAGAGACTTGTGAAGCTGCAAACGAGTCTAGACACTCAGAGACACTATTATGAAATAGACAAGAAAAAACAAGAAGAAAGGGAGAAAAATTTTATAGAATATCCCAAGATGATTGAAAAATGTAAAGAAGAAATAGAATCTTTGGAAAAAAGATTAAATTAAAAATTCAGATGCCCATTTGCCTTCATCTGTAAGATGAATCCATCTGTTACGTCCTACCTTTTCTGTCCTGACATAACCCCACTCGTTTTCAAGCGGCGCTATGATGTTTTTGTCGAGGCTTGCAAATCTAGCCTGAGAGTGGTTTCCTGTTTGAGCATTTACAATTATCAGCTCCTCTTTTTCTGCAATCTCGGCCATGTCTTTTTTCTTCATCTTGCCTTCGTTGTCAACAAGAATTTTCAGCGCCTCTAGCTGTTTTTTTGGCGGAGTCTGTATCTGGTATGTGGGCAAATCATGAATCTCCTCAATTCCAGAGGTCTGCGGTTCTGAAACCTTCGTATGGTGATAGTCCTTTGCCTGTGCGTAAAACGGATGAAGGTTTTCCCTGTCATCAAAGATCATTGTAGCCATCATCAGTCCTACTGCATGAATTTTTGAACCACTTGCCACGTTAAGATAGATGTCATGCTGCTTTTCTTCGAGAATTATCTCTTTTACAACGCGTACGATGTCAAATAATCGATATCTGTTTGCAGTCGTCTCCTGCACCTCTATGTTGTTTTTTTCCAAAGCCTTTCTGATCTTGTCCAAAAACGGACGCGCCTTGTCCTCTGACAAATTGGAGTGACCCATTAACCAAACCTTGTCAGCACGCATCTTTTTTGCGGGAATAAGAATTCTGTCGATTTCAAATCCCACAGGAGCAATATGTACGCGGAGTTTTAGCTTGTTTGACATGGTATGAACGGTATGAATACTATTGCCATGCTCGATAATAAGAGTTACCGCACATCAAATGTATGGTTGTACAAGATATCAATGAAAGTCTCTCATGTGCAAGATGCAATGAGAAAGTTGACGGAACCGGCGGTCAGATGGGACCTGTTCTTTGCCTAGAGTGCAAGAAGGCTGTGAAATAGATTGCACAAAATTATTTTTATTAACTCGGAGGCATTTTTTGGCAAGTAGATGGTGGCTCTTCATAGGAGCAGCGCTAGTTTGTTCAGGGTTTGGAACGCCTGTTGGAATAATAATGCTGGTGATTTATTTTTACGATGACATTAGGAAAAATTTCAGATTTTCCCAATATAATGACAACACGTACAACATTAACAATCTGAATGTAAATGCGAACGGAGATCCTGGTAAGGACGACTTTGACACGCCGATGGATCACATGTCAAAAGATGCAAGGGAGGAGATGAGATGAAAAAAACAATCACAATAAGTTTTGACGATGATGAAATCAGGGCAATCATGTATTGGTTCATGGTATACAAGAAAAAAAAGACGGCAGGAGGACATGCAATTGCTAGTATAGATGCTAATACTGCTGCAAAAATTACTGCCATAGCAAAATTCAGCGGAAGAATAGATGAATTGTGGAAAAAGGACAGAAAAAATCGGGGATTTGACGATTGAAAAAAAGTATCAATAGTATGCATATTATGGTGATAGATCATATTAGATGGTTATGTGTTAATAACTTTGAGAAGAGAAGATGAGTCAATGTTTACTTTGCAGAAAAGATGAGACAGTTCATTCCGAGCTGCAATGGAAGACGCACCAAATGCAGGTTTACGAATCAGCTCCAACATACGACCTGGCAGTAATTAAACAAAGAATTCTTGCAAGACGCAAGGTACTTCAAAACATCAGAGATAGTCAACCTATTACCAAAAAATCAAACGGTTCGACCTCTGACAAATTTGAGGATTGGATGTATGTAACAGAGTGTTCGTTGTGCAATGTAGAAAGACTGATACAGATTGATTTTCCAGTCTGTCACAACTGTCGTAGGGATTTGGGAGACGAGTTTTGCAGACAGATCCTATAGTCAGTGGGACAAGGGGCGTCTTCAACCTCTTTATTTTTTTTCAGATTATTGAATTGCTTTTTAAAAAAACGGAGTCCAAAAAATGACTATTCCAATAGATTACAATAAAATGCAAAAGCAATTAGACAAGCGACATTACATGGGACAGATCTATACTGGAAGGTATGAGACCTGGCAGGCTACAGAACTTGGCTTCAAGACATATGGTAAATGGTGCAACTTGGTTGGTTGGAAAAATCTAACCGGTCAGAATTGGCACAGTGATGAGGGTTTTTTGAATTTAGCAATCAGACGTAGATGGGCAGAAATGGTTTATGATTTTGACATGAAAGAAAATATTGCAAAGCAAACAAAGTTCGGACATGACTTGTTCAAGACATTTGAATATTGGATTGATGAGAAGGCACAAAAAAATCATGCAAGAAAGAAACAAGTCAATAGCATCATGGGAGGTTTTCAAAAAATACTGCAGGGAATGCCAAAGTTCATGCAACAAGTATCTGCAATGATGGCAAGTTTAGCACCACCTCCAAAACAGACTAAAGCTAGAGGCAAGTTTAGAAGAAAACGCAGGACACATAATTTCAGTAATGAAAAGTTTGATAGGAATGAAAATAGAAAAAACAGCAACTATAATTCCCAAAAATCACGAGAAAACATGAGGAAATCAGAAGAAAATAGAGATTTCTGGTAGAAATGATTTTTCTTGCATTTATTGCATTTTTTTTAATTTTCATGTGGCCATTGGTTCTTGCCATAGTCATTATCATCATAGCATGGCTGTTATGGCCTGAGTGTAAGATTCCATGTACTGCATGCAGTAGAAAATTTCGAACCAATGCAGGATTAAAAAAGCATTTTGAGAAATGCACCATATACCAAAATCGTGTCAGAGAAATTCACAGAATACAAGAGGAGAGGAGGAGAGAAGAAGAAGAGCGACAAAGAGAGCAATGTAAGAGAGAAGAAGAAGAGCGACAAAGAGAGGAAAAATTTTGCAAAAAACACAAAGAATGGAAAAAGAATTGGAGAAACGAAAAGAATTGGGAGTTTACCGAAGAGGAATTTTGGAAAATTCAAAATGATATTGATGAAAGAAAGGATAATGCAACAAAAGATCTAGAAGAAGAAAAAGTCAAGGCAACAGAAAAACTCTATGAAAAATTATGGAAAACAACTAGTGAATCTGTTGAAGATAGAATTAATGATAAAATTGATGATATAGATGAAAAGTTTGATGAAAAAATAGAAGAGATAGAAGAAGAGTTTGAAGAGGAGGAAGAGATACTATGGGACCAGGTTTGGGATTATGACTGGTATGAGCCAAGTGAAAAAGAAAAGCAGTCAAAACAAAAGTATGAAGAAGCAAAACAAAATTACAAAAAGAAAACAGGAAGGCAATGGCATGATGATGATTGGGAGAAAAATTGGTATGAAACATTTGAAGATCTTTTAGGTGAAAAGATTAATCTGGATGAATGCTACAATATACTAGGACTTTCCAAAGACGTTGAATTTTCAGTAGTAAAAAAACGGTACAGGGAGCTTGCACTGAAATATCATCCAGACAAGTGTCAAGATAAAAAAGAAGCTGAAAGAAAATTCAAAGAGATTGTAAACGCATATGAGGTAATCAAAAACTCTATGGAGGAGATGGCTGCATGATTCTTGCAGTACTTGCAATTGTAAATTTTCAGTACATGATGTGGATGAATTATTTGGCAGAAGGTTTTGTGATGACGTTTGCCATAATGACGGTTCACATAATGCTCAAAAATGCCGCAAACAAGGCAGAATTTAGGAACAAAAATAAATTACAGTATGAAAGGTATGCATACTATAGTCATGATTGATAATAATGTTTGTTCCGTAATACTCCTATGCGCTTTGATAAAGATGGAAAACGTGTAAGAGGAAAAGACATCGTGACGCCTTTTGGAAAACTTGATCTAGGCAACAAAGAGGAAAAGGAACAGTACTGGGGAGAGGTACAGCAGGTAGAAGAAGCAAGAATCAGAGATGCACAAAGAAAGTATCATGCAAGAATGTCAGAAAAGGAAAGAGAGGATGCAGCAAAGTGGGTCGGACATTCCCGCTATCTGTTAGACGAGGAGTAAAAAGAATGAGATGTTCAAAAGGCAATCAATCCCTTCTTTTTTATTTTTTTGATAAACGGTTCAATTACAAAGGAGGTTTTATCTAATTTGAGATGTAAGCAATGCACAAAGGTTGTGCGATATCCCAGCACATCATCAAAGATTGTAAGATTGTGCGGACTGTGTAGGAGAGAAATCCTTGATTAAATGGAAAAAATCCTGGCACAGGGATTTGTTTTTTGGAATGATTGTATTTACGCTGGTTCATGCGCTTGTGGTGATATAAAAGAATGAATCACACAGAACATGATGTTCTAACAGAACAAGAATACTGGATTGTGGAAGAATTAGTAAAGTATAGTACAGAAGGTACTAAACATTTAACCAATTTTTGTTTTGAACGACAATGGCATTTGTCTGAAAAGGCCAGTATTAGTGCAACAAAATTATTCTATTCCAGTTTGTTTAACAATCCAAAAGACGCAAGATGGGCCATAGATAGAATTTTAGAAATTCCATATGAATATCAGATAGATTCTTTGCGTCATCTAGGGTACAGTTTAGCAGTTTTGTACAAACACATGATAGAGCATGATCCTAGTTTGGATGAAAAAATGAGAAATACGTATCAAAAATGGGTAGATGGTTTAGAAGAGGAAGATGGGTTATGAGTTCTATAACATGCCCAGACTGCAAGGGAACAAACGTTGCAGAAATAATGTACGGACTGCCATCCCAAGAATTTATGGAGGAATTAGACAAAGATGAAAACAAGGACAAATATCAGTTAGGTGGATGCTGCATATCAGATGACGATCCTGCATTTTCGTGTAATGAATGTGGAAACATGTTTGGTCTCAGGAAACATTACGAGGATGAAGAATGATGTCTGTAGATTTTATCAAAAAAAGAATACAGAAAATACTGGAACTAAAAAAAGAGCGGCATTTCGTTCCAGGATTCATTCTTGGTTCGTATGGAATTATGATGATGGCAACGCTGATGGCATACTGGACATTTTTGCTGCTAGCTAAAATAGAAAATCCGTTCTTTGACAGATTGATACCTGCTGGTGCATTATTCATGCCAGCATACGTTGTGATAATTACCATACTTGCAGGAAAGGAGATAATCTGGTGTCACATGATGATCTTCCGCCAGTTGGATAATCTGACAAAATGGATCATTGACAGATATTCCATTAGATATTATAGAAAACACAAGAAAGATCCACCAATATTAGACATCATGTCAAAGGTGCAGTACAAACTGTTTAGCAGATTTACAAAGATGACACCACGTGGTAGAAAGAAGATGGTAGTTACAGCAATTTCTGTATGGGTTGCATGGGTCGTACTGGGCAGAACAGATGCAATTGAAATGGTTTTAGGCAGAGTCAGTCTTTTTCTCTTTCAATTATAGAAGCAACTAACTGAATCATCATTGAAAACTCCTCTACATTTCCCTTACAGATTTCTAACATCTCATCTCGCTCTGGAGAGGCTGGCTGTTTTTGCACATTTTCTATAATTCCAGTCTCTCGTATACGATTAGTCTCAAACCATTCTTGTAAAACCTTCAAGTCAGCAGCACTGTCCTTTTGCATAAATGATTGATATTGTGATTAATTATAACGCTTTTTTTATTCCTAAAATCTTATCTAATACGATTGGAATATCACATTATGAATCAAGTAATCAATGCAGAAAAAAAACTAATTCAAATCTTAAAAATATTGAAAATGAGCCCAATGCCATATTCTACTCTGAAAAATTTGAGTGGTTACAGAATTAAAAAAGAACATAGAGAATTTCCAGAATTAATGAAACTTGGATTGCGTTTACACCTAATTAACCTCGATAGAAGCAGAAGAGAATACGGATTAACACCGTATTCGACACGTATTATTGAATAATTATAACGCTTTCACCCCTAGCTAAATAATCTTCATTTGAAATACCTATAACCAAATTGTTCTCATACAGTGATGGAAGAGCTTTAGTAATTTTCTTGTAAAAGAACTGAAACTACTGTCTCTGCTCACCTTTTTTCATTTCATAAATTTTTAAAGTAAAAATTAATGGGTGTGGCACTTGGCAGAACATTGAGAGAATTCCTCTCTTGCTGTGTCATACACAGTATACATCATCAGTTCCGCGGTGCCACACAGTCTTATTCTGTTGATGACGTAATCATCGAGATCGTATAGGTGAAAATAATATTTAACTATTTAAAATTTACAAAAGTTCATCATGCTTATATCGCAGTTTAACGTTACAATGTATTCCCCAATCGAGAATTCATAGGAGGTAAAGAAGGGTCTAGGAAATGTCTACTAACATTACTTTTTAGACTCTTATCTTTAATTTTTTGTAGGATCACCGCTGAGTATATTCAAAACATGTTCAATAACGTCTTCTCTTCCACCTTGATGGTAGTCATCTCTTATTGGATTTGAGGCCATACTGACAAATACCAAATGGTTTTCTCCTGCAGGAAATGTCATTCTTGTCAGTTTTTCAAATGCTGCAACAGCATATTGCCCCGGACCAATTTTTGGTGATAGTTGTTTTCGTGCCTTCCATGAAGTTGCTGCTCTTTTTAGTGATGCAGAGGTTTCTTCATCGCTAAGATAGTTACGAATTCCATCTCTATGCATTACTGCCTTGATTTCTCCTTCTGTATCAGCTACAATGCAGTGTCTAATGTTTGAATCAGAGTCCATTATTCGTTTCATGGTTGGATCATATTCCATGGAGAAGTATACGTCACCATAAGATTTAGGTATTTTTTGTCATAATATCTAGAACTGAAACTACTGTCTCTGCTCACCTTATTTGCTTATCTTGATTAATCCATCATTTACCAAAAATTCTATTGCATTAAGCAACTCATCTTCAGAAATTTTATCTTGGCCATACCAAATAAAGATGTTTTTTGCCCAAGATGGGATTTTTGGTGTTTGAGTGATGGAGGAATTTTTTGTTATGCTTGTATCATCATCAACTAGATCAAATGAACCATTTCCAACCATCATATCCTTGTAAATTGCATTTACTTCGTACGTTCCAACTTCTGCATATTTATCTAAATAATGAAATAATTCAAAATATCCAGTTGCTGTTGGAGAAATTTTATTTTTTGTTACGTCACCATCAGGAGATGTAATTGTAAGAAGTATTCTTGAACTTTTTTCTGTATCATCAACGTATCCAAAAAATTTCGTTATTACACTTTGGTGTGGTATTTTTTCATATACTAGTTGATCAATCTGTAATTCCGCACTTTGAGCAGATATGCTTGGCATGAAGAACATTCCAGTTATACAGACCATACCTAATACTAGTAAACTAATTCTCATAACTAGATTTCAAAATTTTATACTAAATTATCAATGTGAATAATTTTTCACTAAATAATAAACAAGATGGAAAATAGGCTGATCTCATAGATTTTTATCACTGTACAAATTATCAGAATCGTTGATTCCATGAACACGCAGTTCATGGGTGGAAGAGAGACTTTGGTTTCTCTTCCACACTATAATTTTAGGAAAATGAAATCGAATCTTTAGAGCCGTATTTTTCAAATAGCCCTTCGTAACTGCTTAATCGCTCAGGAATGATTTTCATGTCATTATCATACATTTTCGTGATAAAGGCAGCCAAGACACGTTCATTGTTTTCATTATAAAATCTCACGCTGAAACTTATTCGCTCAGGTTTTTGCTCTTTAACAAATTCTGCTTTTTTAATTAATTCAGAATTCACATGCATGTGGCAGGGACCATCATTTTCGCCGATATTAATCCATTTTTCTTTTTGTCTAATGGTTAGCTCATTACTTCTAATCTCGCTAACTGCGCCTTCACTTTTTATGACAAATAACACATTTTCAATTTTTACAAGATCAGATAAAATTTCATAAAGCATGACATTATGTCGAGTTACCTTTTTTTAAGAAATCTGCATAATCTTTATCTCACAGGGGAAAGCGAGTAGGTCTTAGCTTCTAGTTCTCTTTTTTATTGCAGCAATTTTCTTTGAGGATCTAGATTCCTTTGCTTTTGAAGTTGATTTTGTAACTTTTCCTTCAGTTTTCATACTTTTTCCACTTCTTCGAGCAGCTCGAGATTGTTCTGCTCGTGTTTTTTGTTCTTTTTTTGCTTTTGCTTTTTGTTTTTCAGTTAATTTGGCTCTAACCATACAGAACGTAGAATTTTATCATAGATAAAGGAATTACTTTTGATGTGGACATTTGTTATCCGTAGAATGTCCTTTTGCAAAATTAGTGAGATTGTCTAATCCGATGGGTTAGGGCGATATTAGCTTAATTGTCTATTTTGAGGTAGTGTATTTTCCAGCTAAAATTATGCAAACAAAAACTCCTTCACCAGATATGAATTTCGCTTTATGCTTAACTCCTTTTGGTATGAATACTGTTGATGGTGATGACACAGTGTATACTTCATCATTAAGTTGAATTTCATATTTCAA
>JAMHKW010000047.1:0-8577 GCA_028439805.1 Candidatus Nitrosopumilus sp.
ATTTTTTCTGGTACTTGATCTTTAATATTTTGTTTATTTATGAAAATTGATTCTTTATATTCCAGATATTTTCCTTCGTTATCTACTAATTTTTTTCCTTTAGTTAGGTATGATGATTTTGAGATTATTTTTTTTATGTCATAGAAAAAATCATCATCATCTGAAATTAAAGAAAGTGCATCTTTGACGTTATTTTTTAGTATATCAGTCCATGCGACATAAAAATCGTGAAGTCTTATAAAATAATCAAGATAATCCCATTTTTTTTCTGATATATTTTCCAAGGTTACTGAATTTTTTTTCATCCAACTATGCAACTCCTTCGTGTATGCGTGATAGATGATGATTAATTCTTCATAACCTATTTTTTCTACTTCTCTAAATAGAGCTCCAATTTTACTTTCGTCAAATTTTATTGTCCCTAAAATAATTCCAGGAATAAATCCATTTGTGAATATTTCTCTTATTGCTTTTTCTTCTGTGGATTTTGGGATATCACCAAACCTGAATGGCCATGTTCCTTCATAACGATTTGAAACACCGTATGCAGGTTCATACGCATCATCATAACCCCATTTCCTACCGGTGCCAGTTCTAAAACCTAAAATCCATTTAGAATTGATTCCAGTACCTTTTGTGATCATTTGTTGTTGGTTTTTAGAAAGTGGTGACTGGTCCAAAGGATCAGCGTCAAAATCAGGAACATGTCCAACTGGAGGTTTTGGTTTTTTTGGGGATTTTCCATTATCTGGTTTTATTGCATTTTCAAATCTCTCAATTTCTTTAACCAATTTTTACATCTCTTAAGCGAAGTAGATGTTTTTATTATTATGTGTCAGAAGTTCTGATCCCTAGGCTAGGGTAGAAGTAAGAAATTCTGAATATTGACATCAAGGAGTTATTTTTGAATCAGTTTACTTGTATCATTGACAGCATGTCTTGCGATATCTATCTTTAATTTCAATTTAGGAATACTATTGCTATATTCAGTAAATACCTCTAATTTTTTGAAAAGATCATGCATTAATTCAAACATTTTTTTTGCAGAATCAGAATCATGTCTATTTTGTAAATCCAGTACAACTCGTTTCAACTCTCCAATGCAATCAAGTAATCCAAAGAGGTATCCACGATCAGACACCTTTAGTTTTACTTTGACCGTCTCGTATGTTGAATCTTGGGTTTTAAATGATAATTCTCTTGTAGTGCTTCTTTCATTCAATATATTCATTAGAGAAAATGCTTCAATAACTTCTTGTTCAGAATCAGATAACCATTCATCCAAATCTAATCTCCAACTTTTTCCATAGTCAGTCTTTAGTCTTTTTTGAACTTTTTTTAATAGATTTGCAGCCTTGAATGCTTTTTCTTTAGATTTTTTTAATTGATCACTTTGAGCGCCTGGTAATGCTGCATTTGCAGCATGAGCAGCATTAATTGATTCTCTGCATGCCTTTACAATTTCTTTATTCTCAGCGATGACAAATTTTCTTGCATTAGCGAAAGTCTTTAGAGATTTATGAACCTCATCAAGTTCATTATTCATATCTTCTATTTTCATGTCAAGATCTGAATAATTTGATATCAATTAAGATTTTTGAAAACATCATGATTTAATGGATGATTCTGTAAACAGGGCTTAGTTTAAGGAGAAGGCGGTTTAGATATGAAAAAACCAAGAATTGATGATGGAGACGTAAAGTGTTGGATAGGCGGAAATAGATTAATGCCTAAATCAAAGTATTACAAAATCAAATAGTGACAGAAAGATGCCCAAACTGTAATTCGACAAAATATGAAGAGGATGTCGCGTCATGAGTGAAATCTCTGATCTTATTACAGTTTTACAAAAATCTGACCTTATTGCAAAATGTCCAAGATGTAGTGAAGAATCAAAATTATCAGAGTTTCTTATCTGGGATGGAACAGGAAATCATCCTGAACAGGCAAATGATGCCATTGATGCACATGAAAAGGAATTAGAAAAGGCAGAACAAGAATTAGAAAAAAAAGAGATTAGAAGTGATACAGGTGCTGAACAAAAAGCAATTGATGTTGGTTTTGGAAAAACAATTGAAAAATTAATTCATCTTCACAAAGAATTTAAATTTCCATTAGCAGATTGTCGATTTCTTGCAGAACCAATTGATGTGATTATCTTTAATGGTTCGGCACAAAATTCTGTTGATCACATAACATTCATGGAGATAAAATCAGGCAAAGCACGTCTAAATACACATCAAAAAATGGTTAAAGATGCAATTAATGATCAGAATGTAAAAGTGGAGCAGATAAAATGACTGATGAATTTTCTACTTTTTACAAGACAAGACAATCAATTTTGTGTGTCTGTCCAAAATGTGTGGCAATTTCACGTCTAAGTCAATTGTATATTGTTTCAGAAGGAAGAAAAGATAAGACGTGGCTGGATGAATTTGAAGAAAAGATAAGAAAGTTTCAAGATAAACAGGGAGTGTTTGAACAACAGAAAAGTGCCGTAAAAGAGGCTGCAATTAAACGAGGAAGAGAAAAGATGGCAAAAATGGTTAGCACTTCGTTATCAGATAAGGTGGTTAGCAAAAAGTACGATCCTTATGATATCAAACCAATCAATCATCCAATTGATTTTATTATTTATGATGGAATGACCAAAAATGCAGTTGAAAATGTGATATTTTTACATCAGAAAAATGATAATTTAGCACAACTTCACAAATCCATTCACGATACAGTTGAGAATAAAAAATATGATTGGAAAGTGGCTAGAATATCTAAAGAAGGAAAATTAGAGATAGAAGAGTAATGTTACAAAAAGCATAAAATCAGTATCTAAAGTATGCATACTCTATGCCAGATCTTTAAGATTGAATTTCATGTATATCTAACATGAAAAAGGAATCAAATAACACGATGTTTTTAAACCCCTCTGAGGATTCGAGGAAAAAATCAATCATTGAGAGTTTAACGGACATTGTAATCGGCTTTTTGATGTATCTTCCGATAAATTTTTTCGTGTTGCCAATGTTTGCAGGAGAAATTGCCAATCAAGAAATTGTAGGATTTTTACAAATTACAGCCATCTTTACGCTAGTTGCATTTGTTAGAAAATATGCAATCAGAAGATGGTTCTCAAAGATGAGGTTTTAGAAATTGATTTCAGTTGCTCAGATTTGTGCATCTATAGCAACAATTTGTCTGGTTTTAGGATTTTTGATTGTGCTGATAGACTGGATTTTAGGTGGATTTCTAATTGGGATTGGATTAGTGGCAATAATTTTTTATTTTACATGGGATTTTGCAGGATTTTTAGATAATTCTACGAATAAAATTAGAAAATGGAGTAGAGATGAATAATCATAAATTTGACCAGGAGAATTTTCTTTAATGAATTTTGAAGAGTTTTGGGAAAAGATGTACAATGGTTTGAAGGAAAAACAAGAACATGTTACATTGGGTAGATACAAGAGATTTACAGTATATTCAGAAAATGATCGAATTTTTGTTATTCCACGTGAAGGTACTGATGAAAGATCATTAGGAAAAGAAGATTTCAAAAAAGCTTGGACAACTGCTGCTAAACTACAACCACATGAAAGATTCAAAGCTGGAAATTACTCATACTCAGACAATAATCAAGATGGAAGTTTTCATAGTGCTTATGTTGCAACTCTTTTGAAAATGTTTTTGACAAATTAAATTAAAAATTCTGATGCCCATCTTCCCTCGTCGGTGAGATGAATCCATCTGTTGCGTCCAATCTTTTCTGTTCTTACATAACCCCATACGTTTTCTAATGGCGAGATGATGTTTTTATCAAGACTTGCAAACGTTGCCTGAGATTGGTTTCCAATTCTTGCATTAACCTCGATAATTTTTGCATCTATTACTTTTTGAGCCAAATCCTTTTTCTTTATCTTGGAAACTCTTTTTCCATTCTCCTCGTGCTCTTTTATTATTTTTAATGCGGCTATCTGCTTTTGTGGAGGTGTCTGAATTTGGTATGTTGGCAGGTCAGAAATTGTTTCAATTCCTGTAGTCTGCGGCTGTGTGACCTTTGTATGATGATAGTCTTTTGCTTGTGCATAAAATGGATGAAGATTTGTTCTGTCATTAAAAATCATTGTTGCCATCATTACTCCAACTGCATGAATCTTTGATCCACTTGCTACGTTGAGATAAATGTCATGTTCCCTGTCTTGTAAGATAATTTCCTTTACGACGCGAACAATATCAAACAGCTTGTATCTGTCTGCATTTGCCTCTTTTACATCGATGTTGTTTTTTTCAAGAATTTTTCTGACCTTTTCAAGAAATGGGCGAGCCTTGTCAGATGAACGCTGGTCATGTCCAATAAGCCAAACTTTGTCTGCGCGCATCTTTTTTGCAGGAATGACAATCCTGTCTATCTCAAAGCCTACAGGAGCTATGTGAACTCGAAGTTTTAGATTACTGGGCATGGTATGAATAGTATGGATACCAACCGGATAAGGCTTTTGTTTTTGAAATTGAGTTATGAAATTCTATTTCTGTTGATTTCTATTCGCTTGTACCACTCTACTGTGCCATCAATTCCATCAAATCTTTTGTCAGAATCACCTTCCCTGAAATAGATTACTTCCTTTCCTTCAGAATGTTTTACAGAGCACGGTTGTTTCTCAGTGTTTAAAAGTGGTTCAACATGAATTTGATAAAGTTGCATTGGTTCGTTTGTATCTGGATCGTGGTGATCGTAAAAATCAAAGGTAAGATAATTGGTGTAATGTTCTCTGAATGTTTTTTGAACATTATTTCTCACGGTTTGAGTGTATACATCTGACAAATTCTTAGTTCTTTTGAATTCTTCTTCTAGTCCATAACAAATTTTGGTCTTGTCATCAACGCCAATGTAAAGATCTCCACCTTCGGAGTTCAAAAATGAGCAAACAGTAGCTGCAATATCTTCCTGGCCTTTTATTTCAAGTGATTCCCTCATTTTGTCATTGGTAATTTTAATAGTTTTACCATCTCGCGTAACTGTGGAACCATGAATGAAGAACGATGACTTGAATTCCAATCTCGAACCCTCTTTGCCAGGATGTAATATGGGTCGTTTTTTGGTTGGAACTTCCGTTGCTCTTGCTAGTGCACCGTTGATCATAGGTTGTCGCGAATGCACTTTTGATTCATTTTTAATTTGTTTGCTTGTTATGTGACGTTCATCTTTGATTTTTTGAAAGAGTTTTACATTTTTCTCATCATTAATTTGTTTATAGCAGATTATTAGTTGGTTTAATACAACTAATTCTATCTGTAGAGGAATGAAAGTGACTCTTTGTACCACATTATTTTTTTGATGTATTTTTAATTTTTTATGGGCGGCAATTGCTTTTTTCCAGTTACCTTGGAGATAGTTGATATTTCCCAATTGATAATAATAAAAATAGAAATGAAATTCGTATTTCTTAATGTCTGAATATGAGAGGTATTCATCCAATGCGACAATTGCTTGATCGAATTCTTTGTTCATTATATATGAAATAGTTTTTCTCATGAGTAATTGATTCAATACAGAATTCTTTTTTATGTTTTGATCTGATTGAAATAATAAATTTTGGTTTGATTGAACCCAATCTACAAAACTTATTATTTTATTTTGAAGTGATATCACATGTTTACTTAATTGTTTTTTGTTATGATCTTTTTCTTTTGGATTTTCAAAATAAATTTTGGTGGAACTTTTTGAGGTTAGATTGGAGTTGTATAACAAACGATTTTCAGTCATCATCAAAGTCATGATATTGCGAATTATTTTCCAAGAAATCATTGATTTTCCGTTTGTTTTTAAGAATCTTTCTCCAAGTGAGATTGCGTTGTTAAATGGAAAATTATTTTTCTCATAGTTTTTACCGTTTCTAAAATTCTCCGGTCTAGTCATATTTGCACATATAAGAAAATTGTCTACTGCTGAATCATCAGTAATTTTAAAATTTTTACTAAACGATGTTTCAAAATATTTTTGAGCATTTTTAAAATCATTTTGTGCGAATCGTATCCTTGCCTTAATGTAATTAGCATTGTTTAGATGAAGTTTTTTGGTTAAATTTTCAGCCTTGGTCCAACTTTTTAGTTCATTTGTTGCAAGAATCCTAGCTTCTGTAAATAACAATTCTGGATGATCATTTTCGTTGAAGGTACTTTTTGTAAGATCAATCCAGTGCAGTGCTTTTTGATATTGTCTAAGACGCCAGAGAAATTTTGCCATTAGAAGATAAACAGAAAGCTCCTCAACACCATGACTAGTGATTAGCTCTTTGGTAATTTTCAGGCCTTCTTCCAGTTTGACAGGTTCGTCGATATACAATATGAGACATCTTGCCTTTCCACGTAAAGCGTCAAGATTACATGGATCATCCTTCAAAGCTAGAGAATAGTGCTTGATTGCATCTGCAATTTCAAAATCATCCTCAAACGTCATTCCCAAAGCTATGTCTTTTGATGATTTTTTCATGCGAAATGGGATGTATAATGTGGTAAAAAGTTGCCTGTTTTCACAGTATGGAAAGTATGCATACTAATGTCATGTTGAATAATAGTCATATCTGTGAATTACTTTCATGGAAAAACTGGCTCCGTATCTTTTGGCAGAAAACTACACGGAGCCGGTTCCAATTAAAAGAATTTTGGAGATGAATTTTTTTGGCAAGTAATTGGGGACTGTACGCATTTGTTTTTTTGGTTTGTTCTGGTTTAGTAAAACCAAAAAGAATCCTGGAGGCAGTCTTTGGCAAGTAGATGGTGGTTGTTCATTGGAGTATTTTTTGTCTGCTCAGGATTTGGAACTCCTGTAGGAATCATAATGCTTGTAATTTATTTTTATGATGATATTAGAAAAAATTTGAGATTTTCTCAATATACAGACAATACGTACAACATCAACAATGTGAACATTCGTCCAGGATCAGATGTTTCTGATAAGGATGACTTTGACACTCCAATGGATCATATGTCAAAAGATGCAAGAGAGGAGATGAGATAATGCATCACACAGAACATGATAGTCTAACAGAGTATGAATACTGGATTGTAGAAGAATTAGTAAAGTATGGTACAGAAGATACTAATCATTTAACTAACTATTGTTTTGACCGACAATACAATTTGAGTGAAAAGGGCAGTATCAGTGCTACAAAATTATTCTATTCTAGTTTGTTTAACAAACCAGTAGATGCAAGATATGCAATAGATAGAATTTTAGAAATTCCATTTGAATATCAGGTAAATTCTTTGCTTCATTTGGGACATAGTTTGGCTATTTTGTACAAACACATGATAGAGCATGATCCTAGTTTAGATGAAAAGATGAAAGAGGTGTATGCAAAATGGGTAGAGGGATTAATAGAAAAAGATGGTGAGATTGTTTAATTCTGACCAAAATATGGATTTTGGAATTAATTTGGAATACTGATAAAAATGGTCTTAGCAGTCATAGTTGTATTAATTTTATTTTTCTTTTGGCCGGTAATATTGGCTGGAGTAATAATATTTCTTATCTGGATGTTTTGGCCTGAAAAAAAATGGCAATGTCTAGGCTGTAATAAAAAATTTCACAGAGAGAATAGCTGTAAAGAACATACCAAAGTTTGTGAGAAAAATAGACAAAGAGAAGAAGAAAATAGACAAAGAGAAGAAAATAGACAAAGAGAAGAGCAACAAAGAGATAGAAAAAAGTACAGACACAGATGGGGCAAAAATCGAGATAGTTCATTTTATGATAATCCATTTGATGATGAGTTTTGGAAGGATGATGTTTATGGTGATGATCAGGAATTTTGGGATGAACAAGAAGAGTTTTGGAAGGATGTGGACCCTGAAGGATTTTACAATAGAAGAGGGGATCATTATCATTCTCAGAAAAATTTCAAAGAAGAACAAGAGTATTGGAAGAGACAGTATGAAGAGGCAAAAAGAGAGTATGATAAAGCCTATGAGGAACTTATGGGAAGTTTAAACAAAAAAGATGTAAAGAAATGTTACAAAATATTAGGACTTGCTACAACTGCAACATTTGATGAAGTGAAAAAACAGTTTAGAAAATTGGTATTAAAATATCATCCAGATAAGTGTAAAGATAAAAAAGTTGGTGAAGAAAAATTCAAGGACATTTTTGAGGCATATGAAACCATTAAGGAATCAGCAGAGGTTAATGCTACCAGCAAGGCTTAACTTATAGTATTGTATGTATAGTATGCATACTAACACCATCTTAAATATTACTCAATATATGATAGTAAGAATATGGTGAGTAAATCATAATTCGTGGAGACATTGATGACCCCGATGAGGATAGACGTCTGAGGGAAGAAGCAGAAATGCTTGAAGAATTAGAAAGATGGGAAGAAGCAGAAATCAAAGAGATGAATGAAAAACATTCTAAAAAATCTATTAACATCAGCGCAGTATACGATACACCGGACCCAAAAGTACTCTCAGATTACTTCAATTTGGGTCGAATTGTAGCATACTGGCAAATGAAATCTTTGAGAGAAGACAACAACTACGATTTGAATAAAATGGATTTCGATGCACTAGTTGATCTTT
>JAMHKW010000048.1:0-8476 GCA_028439805.1 Candidatus Nitrosopumilus sp.
TGTAGTACATTCATTAATGTCATGAATAACTTTGACTTTGATTTTCTTTAATGATTTTACAATAGTAGGATCAATGTCGTGATGATCAATGTAAGTAACTGCAACTTTATTTTTTCTCAAAGTAGTCATGATATCTACAAATTCATCTTGTGTCTTTTTACTTAGTCCCAGATCACAGACGTACAAAGATTGTAGTTTTTTGTCAGAGACCACATATCGTAATGCATCCATTTGACCAGGATAATCAACTAAAAGTGCATCTCCACCAAATGCTTGTCGAATTAATGCAGCAGAGCTAATACCATCTGCATCTTCTTTATGAGAAATACAAATAACTTTTGTTCGCTGTGTCTTTACAGTTTTTTTAGTAGTTTTTTTAACAGTGATTTTTTTAACAGATGTCTTTTTCGTGATTTTTTTACTTGTAGATTTCTTAGTTTTAGATACTGCCATTACGATTGGAAAATTACAATCCCTCATTTAAATGAAGAAAAAAAATTAAGACTTTCTAAAAGATTTTTTGATATTCTGATTAATCAAAGAACTAGAATCAAGGTACACATCGTAAAATGATAATCCTTCCATCTGTGTTTGATGGTCAATTTCTTGGATTTTTTTTAATTCCCCTTCAGATGCCTCAAGCACCAGGTCATCTAATTTTTGCAAGTCTTTGCGTTCCTGTGGAGTCATTTAATTTTGGTTTAAAAATTTTCATTTATGACCAAAAGTTGCCATATTAGACTAATTACTAAACTTCAGAGACATAATTTTGGCGAAAATATAATAGAAGATTTTCAGTACGCTCAGTATGGAGACTAAAAACATCGGTTTACGAGGAATTGAGATTGCAGATACTAGAATTTCAAATATTGATGGAAAAAAAGGTAAGCTCATCTATCGTGGCTATGATATTTTAGATCTTACAGAAAATTCAACCTTTGAGGAAACAGCATATTTACTACTTTATGATAGCCTGCCAAATAAACAACAATTAGATGAATTTAATGCAAAATTAATCGATGCAAGACAGATTCCAAAGCAAATGCAAAAGAATATGGGAAATTGGAGAAAAGACGCAGACCCTATGGATATGCTTCAGGCATTTGTTGCAGCACTTGCAGGATATTTTGATGAGGAATTTGCAGATAAAGAGGCCAGTTATGACAGAGCAATTAATCTCATTGCCAAAGTTCCCACAATTATTGCGAGTTGGCATAGAATTAGAAATGGATTAAAAATCATAGATCCTGATCCTTCACTAAGTCATGCAGCAAATTTCCTATACATGATGTTTGGGGAAAGACCAGATCCAAAAGTAGAAAAAATCTTTGATGTATGTCTAATTCTCCATGCAGACCATACTTTCAATGCATCAACATTTACAGCAAGACAAGTTGCATCAACTAGAGCGCACATGTATTCAGCATCAAGTGCTGCAATTGGAGCATTAAGTGGAGAATTACACGGAGGGGCCAACACAGAAGTTATGAAAATGCTATCGGATATCGGAGAAGTAGATAAAGTAGAAGCATGGATTAAAGAAAAAATGAGTAAAGGGGAGAAAATCATGGGAATGGGACATGCAGTATACAAAACATACGACCCACGAGCACAAGTTCTAAAAGAATTATCAAGAAAACTAGCAGAAAAAACTAAAGACCCATGGTTTGCCATTACAGAAAAAGTTGAAACAACAACCATTTCTGAGATGAAATTGCAAAAAGATATGGATATTTATCCAAATGTAGATTTGTACAGTGCTTCAATTTACTATATGTTAAAAATTCCAGTAGATCTCAATACTCCAATTTTTGCAATTTCAAGAGTTGTAGGATGGGCAGCTCACATCATTGAAGAAAAATTTGCAGAAGCAGCACCTAAAACTGCATTATACAGACCAAAGGCATCATATGTTGGAAAGTATTGTGGTCCAGAGGGATGTGAATACAAAACCCTAAACTTGAGAAAATAGTTTTTAATTTCTTGTACTAAGCCAATCTTTTGCTTTAGAGTTTACATCATGTTTGTAGAGAACTTCAAAGACCATATCATAAAATGTGATGCCCTTTTTCTGTGCTTGTTCATCAAGCCATTTTATTCCATCAGCTAATTCAGGATCATACTCAGAAAATTCTACTAATTCATCTACCATCTTTGAGAAGAATGCGTGCGACTCAAGCATGAATACATCTTTTAATCTTTGATCATAAGGGACATATTCAAATTATATAGACAAAAGACCCCTTTTTGGTTGACAATTGCACCATGTTTTTTATTCAGATGGAAATACAAAGAAAATTTCATGGAGTATTCAAACAGGTAATTCAATAATTGAGCAAAACAGAGAACATGCAGAAATTTATAAAGATAAAGTGACAAATTTACAATCAAAATATATCGCATTACATGTTGGTTTGTTTTGGAGAATTGGGACATTTATTATAAAAAATGCAGACATTATAAAAATAAAATTGGATGAAAAAATAATGTATGAGTATTTCATGTTTAATTCAAAAATTAAAGATGAATTAATAGAAAAAAGAATACAGTTCAATAATCAATTAATCAAGCAAAGAAAATTAAAAATAGAATTTGAATTAATACATATAGATAAAAATTTAGTCAAAGAAAATATCAATGCAAAAGAGATTAAGACCAAAAACGATTAGTTACTTGGTGACATCTCATTTGCTTGTAATTCTATCACAGATTTAATTCATAAAAGAAGGAATTGTTTAACATCATTGACAACAGTCAATGATTGATTAAAGCGATCATGTGAAATTTTCAATTCTTTTTTAAAATTTTTGTAAATATTTGAAAAACATCAAAAAATCAAGATTTCAAAAAGGATGCAGAATGGAAAATAAGATAATAGAATTCTAAATACTCATAAATTAAAATTATGAACGTAACAATGACGATTAGATTTATTTACTATGCATAGAGTTTGAGATCAATTATGGCAGGTATAGACAAAATAGCAATTGCATTTACAATTGCAATTATAGCTATAGGTGTAGGAACCGCATCTTATTTGGGTGCAGTTCAAGATGCCGGTCCTGTTGTTTCAGCCCCAGTTGTTTCACAAACTCAAACAGACCCATTTGCAGATATTGCAGATGAAGTCAAAAGTGGAGCTCCTGCAAAAGCAATGAAAGCTGGATGGGATAGACTAACATCAGATATCGATCCTGGTGTAGGTCATGAATCACATCAATTGGCAATCATTTTGGCACCAAGTGACAAAGTATATTCAGGCACACTCAAGTATGATGCATCTGAATCAATTCAACTTGTCACATTACATGGTCCATTAGCACATGGTGAAGACAAAGGACAAGCAATTTGGACACCCGATGGAAAAACAAAGTTTGCATTAACATTTGTTGATCCAAAGAATGCAAAAGGCGAATGGGAATTTGCCGGTAATGCTTTAGCAGTACACACAATGAATACCGAACCATTTGTAGTTGATTACAAAGTAGACTATACTGAAAAATCAATGTCCGATACTGTAATGACTGGCACAGTAATGTCAGCAACAGATCCAGGTATTGGTCACGAATCACATCAACTTGCAGTGCTACTTGCACCATCAAGTGATGTTTATTCAGGAATTCTTTCATACTCTGCTTCTGAAAACATTCAACTAGTTACACTTAGAGGCCCAATTAGTGCTGATGAAAAACCAGCGAAGACTTGGACCCCAGATGGTGAAACTATCTTTGAATTAACATTTGTTGATCCAAAGAATGCAATGGGTTCATGGAAATTCTCAGGTAATGCTTTAGCTGTTCACACAATGAAAACAAATCAAGCAACCATTAGTTACTCTGTAAGTGCAACTGCAACTGCAGGTAAAACTATAGAAGTTGAAGATAAAGTCATCATAGAAGAAAGTACTATGGAAGAAGCAACTACAGTGGAAGAATCAACAGAACCACAAACACATATGGTTGATATTCCAGTAGGAACTTCAGTTCCAGGATGTGAAGATAGTAATTCATGCTACTCACCAGCAGATATCACAATTAATGCTGGAGATACAGTTGAATGGATTAACATAGATACTGCTGCACATACAGTAACTGGAGGAAGCGCATCTGATGGTCCATCAGGAGTATTTGATAGTAGTTTGGTCATGGCAAGTGCAAATTATGCATTTACCTTTAATGATGCAGGCAGTTATGATTACTATTGTATGGTTCATCCATGGATGACTGGTAGTGTAACAGTGAACTAACCAAAAAAATCCTTTTTTCTTATTTTATTTGATTTTTTTGAATAATTCTATTATATGCAACCCCAAATCTATGAACTTCATCTCTAGTATATTGTAAAATTTTCAATGATGGTTTATTTTTAGGAATGATAATTGGATTTTTGTTCTTAGGTACAAAAACTTCTTCATTTTCTTTGGCCAAAGAAATGCATGGAAGTTTTAATCCAAGGGACTCTAAAGATTTCATAGCAGCATTTAGTTGTCCTTTACCACCATCAATTACTATTAGATCAGGAAGTTGGGAATTTTCTTCTAGTAATCGATAATACCTTCTTTTGATTATTTCCCCAATCATGGCAAAATCATCTTGTCCAGTTATTGTTTTGATTTTAAATTTTCTGTATCCAGATTTGTTTGGAGTAGCACCTACAAATCTAGACATTGCACCTACTGCAAAGTCAGTGCCATGATTTGAGATATCAAAACATTCAATGATATTAGGAATTACAGATAGATTTAAAATTTCTTTTAATTCAACTAATCCAGGATCGCCACCTTTTGAATGAATTAATTTAATATTTTTTAAAATTAAATTTATGATATCTTTTTTCTTTCCTTTATTTGGAACTATGATCTTTACAATAAACCCAGATTGTTCTGAAAGTAATGATTCTAATAATTTTAAATTTTCAGGAAGTATATTAACAAAAATAAATTTTGGAATTTTATGTGTAGAATAATACTGATAAAGAAAGTTTGAAAAAGAATTATCCCCAACTAAATCAAAAAAGAATTTGTCACTATCTCTAATTACACCATTAATCATTCGAAAATTCATCACTATGGCAGTCTGGTCGTTTAATCCTATACCAAAATACTCCTCATCAGAATTTTTAACATATTCCATTTTTTGTTTATTTTGAAGACTCCCAAGTCGAATCAAAGTATCACGTATGTCTTTTGCACGCTCAAATTGCTGTAAATCAGCAGCTTGATGCATTTCTTCTTGTAATTTTTTTGCAAAAATTTTAGTTTGGTTTTTGCCTTGAAGTACTTGTTCTAATGCAGCAACATGTTTTGGATATCGTTCTTGCGCATCTTTGAATTCACAAGGCCCTTCACAATTTCCTAAATGATATTCCAAGCATACTTTTTTTGGAAGAGTTTTACAAATCCTAATTTGAAAACATTTTCTCAAAGTACCAATTGTAAGTAATTTTGAACTACCTTGGGTAAATGGTCCAAAAGTTTTTCCTTTTCCTAAAAATTTTCCATCCCTAGTTCTTCGCGATACTAATAATCGAGGATATTTTTCATCAGAAATTCGAAGATATGTGTATCTTTGTTGATCTTTTAATTCAATGTTAAATCTAGGCCTATGTTTTTTAATCATATTTGATTCTAAAAGAAAAGCCTCACTTTCATTATCTGTTAAAATAAATTCAATCTCTGAAATATTTTCTACAAGCTTTTGTGTCTTGTAATTTTGGTTTTTCAAAAAATATGACTTTACTCGATTTTTTAGATTCTTCGCTTTTCCAATATAGATAATTTTTCCACTAGAATCTTTCATCAAATATATTCCAGGATTAGTAGGGATCGTAATTTCAGATATATCAAAAGTCATTTTTTTAATAATTTTTTTAGATATTTTCCAGTGTAACTTCCTGGCACCATTGAAACATCTTGTGGGGTTCCAGTAGCTACGACCCTACCACCTTCATCGCCACCTTCAGGTCCAAGATCAATTAGCCAATCAGAATTTTTAATTACATCCATGTTATGCTCAATTACCAATACAGTATTTCCCAAGTTCACTAATCTGTTAAGTACATCTAATAATTTTTGAACATCTGCAAAATGCAACCCAGTTGTAGGCTCATCTAAGATATAGAAAGTCTTTCCAGTACCTCGTTTTGATAGTTCAGATGCAAGTTTTACTCTTTGGGCCTCACCACCAGATAATGTAGTAGAGGATTGTCCCAGTTTGATATAACCTAATCCAACATCATATACTGTTTGTAATTTTCGTTGTATAGCAGGAATATTCTCAAAGAAATTTAATGCCTCATAAACTGTCATATCTAAAATATCTGCAATGTTTTTACCTTTGTATAATACAGATAATGTTTCAGAATTGTATCTTTTTCCTTTGCATTCATCACATTTTACATAAACATCAGATAAGAATTGCATTTCAATTTGTTTGACTCCATCACCATCACAAGCAAAACATCTACCATCAGCTACATTAAATGAAAACTGACCTGGGGCATATCCACGTTCTTTGGATAGTTCAGTATTGGCATATAAATCTCGAATGGGAGTAAATGCTCCAATGTAAGTTGCAGGATTTGAACGTGGAGTTCTACCAATCGGAGATTGATCAATTGCAATTACTTTATCAATATTTTCCAGACCAACAACTTCTTTGTGATTTCCTTGTCTTACATTTGATTTGTAAAAATGATTCTCTAAGGATTTAAGCAAAATATCATTAATTAATGTAGATTTTCCAGAACCAGAAACACCAGTAACAGCAACAAAAAGGCCCAGTGGAATTTCAACGTCAATATTTTTAAGATTATTTTCAGACGCTTTTTTAATAATTAATGAACCAGAAGGATTTCGAATTTTGTTTTTTAGATTAATCAGAGATTTATCTTTAAGATAATCACCAGTAACTGATTTGTGGCCATTGAGAATTTTATCTACTTTTCCTTCAAAAACTACATTTCCACCATGCACACCTGCACCAGGACCTAAATCCACCATCCAATCTGAATTTCGTATAATTTCTTCGTCATGCTCTACAACAATCACAGTATTTCCAAGATTTCGTAGCTTTGTTAGCGTTTTAATGAGTCTTTCATTATCACGTTGATGTAATCCAATTGTTGGCTCATCAAGAACATATAAGACACCAGTTAGATTTGAGCCAATCTGTGTTGCCAATCTAATTCGTTGAGATTCACCACCAGATAACGTGGAACTTAGTCTGTTTAATGTAAGATAGTTTAATCCAACATTCATTAAAAATTCCAGACGTTCTTTAATCTCTTTGAGAATATCTCGTGCAATGTATTGTTCATTTTCAGTTAATTTTAGTGTAGAGAAAAAGTCATAACAGTGATCAATTGACATATCACAAACATCCATTATTCCTTTGCCATTGATTTTGACTGCAAGTGATTCTTGTTTTAGTTTTTTGCCATTACATGTATTACATGGAGTATCTCGCATGAATTGTTTTAACCACTCACGTTTTGATTCAGAATCAGTTTCCATAAAGACACGTTGTAAATTTGCAAGCACACCTTCAAATACATTAGTGTATTGCCAAGATGAATCACCAGATTTTGAATGATATTTAAAATCAAGTAAATCATCTGTGCCAGATAAAATAATATCAAGATGTTTGGATTTTATTTTATCAATTGGAGTCATTAAATCAAAACCAAATTTCTTTCCAACTGTCCGTAATGCTTGTCTTCTAAATGATGAAAATCTCCCACTCCATGGAACAATTGCACCATCTAAAATAGACTTGCTCTTATCAGGAATTACTAAATCAGGATCAAACTCCATCTTCACACCCAACCCATTACATGTCTTGCACATGCCAAATGGAGAGTTAAAAGAAAAAGTTCTAGGTTCTAATTCACCTATTGTTAATCCACAGTAAGGACATGCATTGTTTTGTGAGAAAATTTTTTCTGTCTTTTCAAATCCAATCATCACATCTCCTTTTGATGATTTAATTGCAGTTTGAATTGCCTCAAAAAGTCTAGATCTTTCAGATTTTTCAGTTGTAATTCTGTCAACTACGATCTCAATATTATGCCATTTTTGCCTGTCTAAAGGTGGAATCTCCTCATCTAGGCTCAAAATTTCGCCATTTAGACGTATTCTAGAGTAGCCATCCTTTTTGATTTGCTCAAATAATTTCTCATATGTCCCTTTTTTTCGCTTAATTATAGGAGATAAAATTAGAATTTTTTTCCCTTTAAAATCTCTGAGAACTGAATCACAAATTGTTTCAATTGATTGAGTGGATATTTTTCTTTTACAATTTGTACAATAAGGAATTCCAATTCTTGCAAAAAGTAATCTCATGTAATCATAAATTTCCGTAGTGGTACCCACAGTAGAGCGAGGATTTTTGTTTGTAGTTTTTTGTTGAATAGAAATTGCAGGAGATAGTCCTTCAATGGAATCGACATCAGGCTTATCCATCATTTCTAAAAATTG
>JAMHKW010000049.1:0-738 GCA_028439805.1 Candidatus Nitrosopumilus sp.
AACAGAAATTGAAACAATTTTTGAAAGTCAAACAACATTGTTTGAATCTGAAAAAGGAAGGAATGTTTTCAAGAAAAATTTAAAAAAATTTTTAATGTTTGAAAATTTAGAAGATGATTCCTCATCTGCTGTAAAAATGAAATTAGAAGAATATAATAAAATGCAATCTAAAGGAACTATTTACTATGATCTCCGATTTCTCTTAGATTCTAAAATTTCTGAACATCATGGAATTGAAATTCCCAATTTAGGAGATTATCGTGCTAAAATTGGTGAGAATAGTTTAGATTTCTATATTGACAAAAATTATCAAAGTGTAAAAAAATTGTCTGAACAAATAAAATTTTTCCATTATGAATTAGAATTTCCCCAGATTTTTTTCGATGATAATGGAGAAAAGAAAAAAAATCCAGGATTTGACGTGATCATAGGAAATCCACCATATTTTCAATTACAAAAAAATAAAAAAATAAGTGAAGAGTTATCACATTTACAATATAGAACATATTCTAAATCTTCGGATATTTACTGTATTTTCTATGAGCAAGGCGTAAATTTATTGAAAAATGAAGGCATTCTTGCTTATATGACCTCAAATTCATGGATGAAAACAAAATATGGATTATTATTAAGAAAATATTTGAAAGAATTTACAAATCCATTAGCATTAATTGTATTTGAAAATTCTCAGGTATTTGATGAAGCTATTGTTGAAAGTAATATTTTAATTCTTGAAAA
>JAMHKW010000049.1:748-8337 GCA_028439805.1 Candidatus Nitrosopumilus sp.
TGCTTAGAAAAAAAATAGAGAGTAATTCTACATCATTGAAAGATCTAAATTTAAAGATCTATATCGGTCTTTTAAATGGATATAATGATGCCTTTGTCATTGATACAAAAACAAAAAATGAACTTATTAAACAGAATCCAAAAAGCAGTGAGATAATTCAACAAATGCTAAGAGGCAGAGATGTTGGAAAATATTATTTGAATTGGCAAGACACTTGGTTGATTAATAGTCATAACGGAATAAAAAATAAATTTTCAAGAGTAGATGTGCCAAAAGATTTTCCTGCAGTTTACAATCATTTATTACAATTCAAAGAACCATTAAAAATTAGATATAATCAGGGCTCACATTGGACTAATCTTAGAAATTGCATATATTTTAATGAGTTTAAAAAACCTAAGATTATTTGGGGGGAATTATCGGATCTACCAAAGTTTGCATATGATGATAAAGGGTTTGTTCCAGAAGCTACTTTGTTTGCAATGATTGGTGATGATCTCAAATATTTACTTGGAATATTAAATTCAAAGATTGCTCTCTGGTATTTTGAACAAATATCTACAAGCTCTGGCATGGGCACAAATCGTTGGAAAAAATATAAGATCGAACAACTACCAATCAAGAATTCAAATGAAAAAAAGATGAATGAAATCATAAGTGTAGTCGATAAGATCATTGCAATTACAAATTCTAATAATTATTTATCCAATCCTGAAAAACAATCTCAAATATTTCAACTTGAACAGAGTGTTGACAAACTTGTCTATAATCTATATGATTTGTCATTGGAAGAAATCGAAATCATTGAAAATGCTCTAAATTAACAATTAAAGAAGAATAGGTCCAGATATGTCAAGAAATATGAGAGGGGATTTTAGAACTGTCTTTTCATAATTCATGAATGAATGGTTTGTGACCAGAACCATCAGAAAAGGAATCCCTTGAGAATCTATTCAGCTCTATCCATAACATCATTCCTGCAACTACAACGCCTATTCCAACCAAACCGTGAAGTATGTCCATCATACAATGGCTAGTATTTCTTTTATAATAGATTCACGTATAGTATAATGCGATCTGTCATGAGTAATCAGACCAATCATATCGCTTGATGTGAAATATCATCAATGACCGTGATGAAGACTTTGAAAGCACACGTTCCAAAAGGAACGAACCTCATCGCTACCTAAAATGGCAATGGAAAAGATTTCACGCCTCCCGAAAGGGGACTTCCATTTCCATTTGACACTTTTTCACAAATTCTTCAGGAGCATGTCAAAAAACTTACATCATTGAAGAGTCAGAAAAGCTCATGACATTAAATCAGACACAAAAACAGGCAGTAGAACACTCAGGTTCTCCATTATTACTTGTAGCAGGTCCCGGCAGTGGCAAAACTAGGGTAATCATAGAAAGAATTCTTCATCTAGTAAATTCTGGAACCAAGCCTGAAGAAATACTATGTCTAACATTTACCAAAAAGGCGACAGAAGAAATGTCTCAAAGATTGGAAAATCATGACATCACAGATGCTCAAATCAATACATTTCATTCCTTTGCAAAATCAGTTCTGCAAGACAATATGTTGGAATCGGGAGTAAACATTTCATCAGGAGTGATAAAAAGATCTGCACAGTTGGCATGGGGATTAAAAAATATAGATTCATTTGACTTTCAACACGTAACGATAGGAAATAATGCTGAGGATTTAATCCGTTCAATCATTGACGGCATTAGAACATTCAAGGATGAGTTAATCACACCTGACACTTTAAAAAAATATCTTGATGAGAAAGAAACTGAAGAGCTAAGTGAAGAGAAACGTGATTTAATTAATCGATTAAGTGATTTGCATAGAGTATATGTAAAGTATCAAGAGTTTTGGAGTGCAAAAAGTGTAATTGATTTTAATGACATTGTAGTTGAGGCAATCAATCTACTAAGAACAAAACCATTAATCCAACAGAAGATACAGAAAAAATACAAACACATTTTGGTTGATGAATTCCAAGATAACAACTATGCTCAATTAGAACTTGTAAAACTAATCTCTAATGATGGAAATGTCACTGCAGTGGGAGATGATGATCAATCAATATTTCGGTTTCAAGGTGCATATATGAAAAATTTCAATGACTTTGAAAAATATTTTACAAACACCAAAGTAATTAATTTGGATCAAAACTATCGTAGCACTCAAAATATTGTAAATCTTTCAAATAGTATTGTATCAAATATAGAAGAACGTCAAAAAAAGAATCTCTTCTCCAAAAACATTGAAGGTAATACTATCAAGGTTTGTGCATGCACAAATGAAAATGCCGAAGTTGAATATGTTGTAAAAACAATCAAAGAACTGCTTGGAAAGCCCATCACTCGTGAGGATGGAGAAAAGGGTATTATCTCATATGGTGACATTGCCATTTTATCAAGAAGCAGGAAATCAGGCGTAAAATTTGTCAAATCCCTCAAGGCACATGGGTTGCCAGCTGATTTTGTAGGATCGGATAACCTGTTTGCAACGCCAATAGTAAAAGATGTAATGGCATATCTGAATATAGTAAATTCTCCAGCAACTGCAGGAAGAGAGATTGCAAGGTTGTTGAAAAATCACGGAATTACGGAATATAATGTTGCAAAGATCAATCACTTTGGGGAAAAATTATCAGAGTCAGATAATCCAAATGTAGATTTTGTTTTAAAATCATTACAAGAAATTGCAAAACAAGAAATTACTCAGAAAAAAGAAATACTGGAATTTGTAACTGTCCTGACTAAACTATCTGAACTGTCAAAGTTTCGTCCAAGTGACGTCATTTATAAAATCATAATGTCAATCTCAGGATTGTATAAAAGATCAATTTCTGATAATACCACTAACAATAGAATTAATCAAATTTTACTAAAGGAAATTTACAATTATGCATTAGAGTATGAGACATTATACCCTGATGAGTCATTAACAGATTTCATCTCTTATCTGAATTATTTATTTAGATTTGATTTGGAATTACCTGAAGAATTGGAAGGAGAAGAAAATATTTTGGTGACTACAATTCACCAAAGTAAGGGTAAGGAATTTCAAATAGTTTTTGTAGTAGATGTTGCAAAAGACAAATTTCCACTCAGAACAAGAACCAAGAAATTTTATGTCCCAGAAGATTTAGCAAAAGGACTGGTCAGAACTGCAGATGAAAAGACATTACATATTCTAGATGAGAAGAGACTACTATACGTTGCAATGACTAGAGCCAAAAGTCATCTATACATTACATATGCACAAGACTATGAGAATAGAAAAAAAGAAGCACTGCCATCACCATTTCTAGATGAAATAAATTTCAAAGACAATCCATTAATTGATGCAACATCATACAAGTCAAATATTGATGTGCAATTATCTACAGGCGAACATCTGGAACAATTAAAACAAGAACACCAAGAAATTGCAGTTACATCGATTAATCAAATGAATCTAGACACTGCAATTCGTAAAATTATTGATTTGGCAAAAATCAAACACTTTGAGGAATTCAAGAATTTGGATGGATTTGATCCTGCGAAATTGTTCGAAATCGAACCTGAAGAGTCACATATTGACTCGCAATTATATCAAAAATCAATTCCATTAATCCGAAAAGATGATTTTAGGCTCAGCCCATCAAAGATTCAAACCTATGAGGACTGTCCTTTGAAATTCAAATTTCAATATGTATTGCGAGTTCCGACTCCACCAAAAACATACTTTGGAATGGGAACTGCAATTCATGCAGTAGCTGAAAATCTCACCAAAATGCAAAAAGACGGAAAAGAATCTACTGAAAAACTGGCATTTGAGATTTTGAATAAACGATGGGATACAACATCATACAGAAATCAAAGAACCAAAGAAAATCAAGACAAGGTCAAGTCAAAAGAGATGGTAAAGACCTACATGGAATGGGAGAAAAACAATCCTAACACTCCTGTAGATGTAGAGTCAAAGTTCCAAATTAAGATCAACGATGCTGTTATTTCAGGGATGATTGACAGGGTGGAACAAACACCTGAAGGAGAATATGAGGTAATTGATTTTAAAACGGGTTATGCATACAAAAACAAAAATACAATCAAAGAAGATGTGCAAATGAACATCTATGCATTAGGAACTGAAAAACTATACGGAAAACTTCCAATAAAGACATCTCTATTTTACATCAAAGACAACAAGTTTGTTCCTCATTTTATTGAAAAAGAACCACTAGAAAAATTTACAGAGTCATTGGGGGATAAGATAGATGCAATCTTTGAAGAGAAGTTTGATGCAATACCTGAGTTTAGAAAATGTTCTAGATGTGATTATGCTTCCATTTGTGATGCAAAAGAAGAATTAACCTGAGTGATATTCTAGTCTGTGAGATAACATATTCTTTAAAACATATTATAAAATTAATCTATTATGAGAATATTTCAATCTAGAGATGACATTCTAGTAGAGATTGACGAAGACAAGACAAATGGAAAATACTTTGGGTTAGAAAAGATAATCCAGAATCTTGTAGAAAAAAATCTAAACTCTATATTTTCAGGGCTTGAGTTTATTGAAACAGAATTTCAGATTGATGATTTAAGACCAGATACCATTGCATTTGATACAGAAAAGAAATCATTCGTGATTATTGAATACAAGAACGTGGAAAATCAATCATTAATTGATCAAGGAGCAAGTTACTATCAACTATTACAAGATAGGAAAGAAAACTTTGTCTTATTATACAATAAAAAGAAGATTTATAATTCCATACTAACACGTCGGATTAGACAATTTCAATAATTTTGTAACAGAAATTACAATCGTGTTCTTCTAATTCCCACTACTTCATCGGTTTTACCATCAGACCTTACCGCCAATTCGAAGACGTCAAGATATTGCGGTTTGTATTCTTTATCGTGATAATGAAGCAGAAGAGTGTCAAAAATTGGTTTGTGATTAGTCGGATGTGACCCCCACAGTTTTTCTATTTTCTGTAAATCATCATAAGCTGATTCTCCCCCACTGCCATATTTTCTATTTGGGAAATCATATCCAAAGTAATCTCTAAATGTAATTTGGCATATTTTCCGTCCACATGAGCAAGGACAATATTCATGTTTATGTTCCGAAAGGCATGTTTCTGGTTTGGCATCGAATTGGTTTGACGTTCTATGTAAATTGAATAAAACTGCATCCTCAAATTGAGATTTTCTGCAAATTGAACATACAATGAGTTTTACAATTTCAATATAGTAGATGTATTTACCGTCAATGTCTAATCGGTTTGAGCCAACATCTGTAAAAGATTTAGGTCGCTTTTCACGTACACCTTCATCTTTGTATCCTGCAATTCCTTGTTTGTGTGCTTCATCTATGGCGCCGTCTCCATATTTCGTTAGATGTTGATCCCATTGTTTTTTTGTAATTATTTTTCCCTTAGACCATTCATTAGACCACTCTGACCAGGTGCCGTTCTCACCTATTGTAAAATAGATTTTATGCTTCTCAAATTCAGCATCATGACAATTACATTTACACTCATGTTCAACCCCATTCACCTCTGTGAATTTTGACATCCAAGGATAATGATTGCATTTTTCACATTCAAAGTCCTGTCCCATAGATTTGCTAAACCCATAGTTTCAGTTAAGATTTTCTAGACTTCTTTGGAAAAATTTGTTTACAGCTATCAAATCCATCATAGTGCCAGATTTCAAGCGTTCCCGGTTCAACCAAGTCTTCAAGTTTGCCACTTATTCGATCGTCTACAAATTGAATTGCGTAATCCTCATCTAAAAAAACTAGAACTTTCTTGAACAGTATTCCTTTCTTTTTTTCTATAATCATCATCTTGTTTATAGAATGTTGGTTTGAATCAAATTTTGGATTTTCAGGTGAAGTATTGGTTTTGGCATCTAATAATATGCGTTTTTCCAAATTAACACATTCAAATTTGTAAGGATATAGACGGACTTCATTTAGTTCACATTTGTATATTTTCTCAAATTTTTTCTTTACTTGAAATTCAAATTCTCTCCATTTTGGTTTAATTTTTTTAAGTTTTTCTTGTTTGCATATACTACATGAGTCACATGGTAAATCATGGATGCATGGATCAATTCCCATCTTCTCGAATTTTTTTAATATTTCTGCCCATTCCTTCATATTCATTATAAAATAATTATGAATTTTTTACTGATAACTAATTTGAAACGATTAAACCCTGAAACGTGTGTAACTACATCTCCTAAGAAAACAAACTGTAGCTCATTTATTCTTTAATATTCTTCTAGAATTGTATTATTCTATATCGCAGTATGCAATAAGACGTAGTTTAGTTAATGAAGATATCTATTGTTGAGTTAATTGTCAAGCGTAACAAGTTGATCTTGATCGCTTTACAAAAATCGTTTCTTTAGAGTGAATCTTTTACAACTGATCAGGGGAGTCGCTGACTTAAGCAGTATTTGTTAGAAATTCTGTACACTTACACTTGGTGCAAAGACAGTCCTCTATAACGTGTTTAGAAAACCTATGCCCACATCTGCAATATGGTCCCAAATAATCATCTAGATTTAGCTTTAGTGCAACGCAGATTTTCTTTTCTAACCAGTAAAATCTAGGATACCACCATAGGTATAGCCATAATTTTTCTTTTAGTGGAACAGATTCTAGAATCAATATTATGAAAATATACTTATAATACAAAAGTAATTTGATTTATGTTCAAATGTACATGTGGGTATAAGACGTGTAAGGAATCCTATACAACTAAAACAGCAAGGAAACAGCATTTAGCAGGTGTAAAAGCGGCTAGAAAGAAAAACTCAGGAAAATCAAAGACGGATAAGGTAAAAAATAGAAAAGGTGGTAAGTTTGAATGCAGGTGTAACTATCACACATGCAAGAAATTCTACAAGACTGAAGTAGCAAGAAATCAACATCTTGCAGGTGTTTTGGCAGCTAAAAAGAAAAACTCTGGAAAATCAAAGCAAATTAGATCCAAACCAGAGAAGACTGACAAAACACAAACGCAAGCCAAAGTTGATCAGTCAAAAATCATAGCTGTGGAAACAACAAAACTACAAATAGAAAAAGCTAACAACAGTTTGGCAAAATATCAGTTTGTTGAGTTTTCTGGACCTAAAGGTGGGGATTCAAATGGAATTGTCGATCTCTTAGCTATTAAAAAAAATCGTAAGAAGAAAGGGAATAAAAAGCATGGATTATGGAATGCCGATTTGCTTGATATAATTCAAATTCAGGTAAAAGGAGGAGGATCAGGCGAACCAAAAATTGAAGATATGAAACGGATGAAAGAAGTTGCAAAATATCATAAATTTAAAGAAAATCTACTTTCCAGATGGGATCCCAGTAAAGATTTCTTTCCAGTGTTCTCTCGTTTAACTGATCAAAATACTTGGGAAGAAGTTGACCCTAAAGAAATTTTTGGGAATTAAATGCTTGATGTTAAGATTTTCTAGAAGAATAATCGGATAAATTCATAATCAATACTAAAGATACGTTGAAATCTTTAGGAGATTAGTGGATGAACTAGTCTTTTTTCCCATCAAGT
>JAMHKW010000005.1:0-28822 GCA_028439805.1 Candidatus Nitrosopumilus sp.
AAAGAACCTGTAGATCATCCAATGATTAGACCATCAATTAATGCAGTTGCAGAAACATATGATCTTGCAGTACGTAATGAAGCACTTGCATCAGCTGATTCATCACTTACTGGATTGAAAGTTAATCGATTTTTACATATTGCAGAAAGTGCAGAAGATTTAGTTTTACAAAATAAAATGCAAAGAACACTAGGACAAAACACTGGAACATGTTTCCAGAGGTGTGTTGGAATGGATGCACTGAATTCTTTACATTCTACAACTTTTGAAATAGATGAAAAACATGGAACAAATTATCATCAAAGATTCTTAGAATTTGTAAAGATGATGCAACAAGAAAATCTTGTAATTGGTGGTGCAATGACTGATCCTAAAGGTGATAGAAGCAAAGGACCAGCAGAACAAGATGATCCAGATTTGTTTACTAGAGTAGTAGAAACTGATGATAAGGGCGTCTATGTGTCTGGTGCCAAAGCACACCAAACTGGTTGTATTAACTCACATTGGATAATTTTGATGCCAACAGTTAGACTAACTGAAAATGACAAAGACTGGGCAATAGTTGGTGCAGTACCTGCAGATGTTAAAGGAATTACTTACATCTATGGTAGACAGTCTTGTGATACTCGTAGTATGGAAGAAGGTGACATTGATGATGGTAACGCAAAATTTGGTGGACAAGAAGCATTGATGATTTTAGATAGAGTGTTTATTCCATGGGATAAAGTCTTCATGCATGGAGAATATGAATTTGCATCTATGCTCATAGAGCGTTTTACTTGTTATCATAGACGTAGTTATGTATGCAAAACAGGACTTGGTGATGTACTCATTGGGGCTGCATCAACAATTGCTGATTATAATGGAGTAGAAAAGGTATCTCATATCAAAGACAAAATTGTTGAGATGACTCATCTTAATGAAACAATCTTTGCTGCAGGAATTGCATCATCTCACCTAGGACACAAGATGAAATCAGGTGTATATCTAAATGAAGATATGCTTGCACAAGTTTGTAAACACAACGTAACTCGATTCCCATATGAAATTGCTAGACTTGCACAAGACATTGCAGGTGGATTAGTAGTGACTCTACCATCTGAAAAGGACTTTAGACATCCAGTGGCTGGTCCATTACTTGAGAAATTCCTTAAAGGAAGAAAGGGTGTTGATGTTGAAAACAGAATGAGAATTTTGAGATTAATTGAAAATATGACTCTTGGCAGAAATGCTGTGGGTTATCTTACAGAATCTATGCATGGTGCTGGTTCTCCACAAGCACAAAGAATTCAAATGCAAAGACAAATGCAAATTGGCTACAAAAAGAATCTTGCAAAGAATCTAGCTGGTATTACTAATGATATTGTAGAGCCTTCAGAGCCTTCTGATTACTTTAACCGAGTATTCAAAACAAAAGACTCTGTTTTATAGAGAATCTTCAATTAGAAATTTTATTTTATGCTAGTTGTTAAATGGTTCTACTCTTGTTGAAACTTATGATTCCTCAGTATTCTTTTTTAGTAATTTTTACGTAATTAGATTACAAAGCAAACAGGACGATCTATTGCTTTTTTTTGGCATAATGTGAACCTGTTTGCTTGAATACTAGAGATTATTCTTCTTTATCTTTCTCAGAAGTTTTCTCATCTGTTTTAGTTACATCCTCTGAATCTATTTTTTCATCTTCTATAACCTCTGATTTTTCTACATGTTCAGAATATTCAGAATCTTTTTCTATTTTATCAATATCTGGCATTTCACTAGTGTCTTGTTCTTCAGAGTCTAGTGATTCTAAGAATGTTGTCTCTTTTTCTTTTTTTCTCTTTGTTACTTGTTTTAGAATCATTATTCCTATCACAACTGCAATGATTACATAGTTAATTGGCGGTTTTAGTAATTGGGTAACATATCCTACTTGGGGTAAAACATATTCTACTTTTCCTATGTATTCTTCTTCAGTAATTGGAAAATCAGTTCCAGGAATTGATGCTGGATTTGCATCTCCTTGTGTTCTAATTGTTTTAGGATCTTCATCAATTATTGAAACTACTCTATGTACAATTACTCTATCATGGTCTGACGGCCGATTAAATACAATAATGTCTCCTATTTCAATTTCTTCAAAAGATACATGTCCTTGAACTATCAATACATCATATACTTGTAATTCTGGAATCATACTTCCACTTGCAACTACATAAAATGGATTTTGTGTTCCAAATACTAATTGTAGACCTATCCAAATTATTAGAATTCCTACACCAACGATGACAATGTCTTTGATAATTCCTTTTGAGATAGATCTTTTTGCCAATTACATCATCTTTATTCATTGATTAAATTTGTTAGCTATTAGAGCTTGGTTCCACATTCTTCACAGAACTTGGAGCCTTCTTTGTTTCCAAATCCACAACTAGAACATTTTCCTGGTTGAGCTGTATCTTCTGGTGTTCCTAGTAGAATCACCTCACCAATTTTTTTGATATTATTCCATGGGATACTACCTTCAGTACCATCATCTTTAGTTAATACTAGAACCATTGCTTGTGTAGAATCAATACCTACTTGTTTTGCAATTCCAATTTTATTGGCATTTTCATCAAATACTGCTCTTCCTTCAATTGAACTAACTGATGTTGCCGGACCTGGTTGTGTAGCTATTTGTTGTGGAGCTTGTGTTTCAGGTTCTGCTATTTGTTGTAGTTGACTTTCAACTGGTTTTGCATTTCCAATACCTCCTGCCTCATCTTGTTTTTTGAATTCTCTATATTCTGCAATCGCAGAATTACATGATTTGCATATGTATTGTCCTTTTTCTGCAAGAATTAAATTCTCTGCAACTTCTTCATTAGGATTCTCAAATTCTATTTTTGGAGCGCCATCAAATTCTTTTTCACAAGTATTGCAAAAATGTTTAGAAATTTTGTCTCCATCTAATCTACCTATAGGTGCTAAAAATAGATCAGGCCCTCCTAGATTGCCTTTCATCTGTTCATCATCAGTAACTTTGGCCATAACATAGCCACCAGAACCTCTTAATTTTTTAATTCTAATCTCCGAACTCATATCTGAGTTTTATCAAAACGTCATTTAAGTATATATCAAAATTATTTATCCAACAAAAAATATGGTGATAATTCTGGTGAACGTTTTTAGGTACGGACAATAAAACAACTGTACAATGGCAGTTACACAAGTTTCAGATGCAAAGTCTTGGGAAGTCGATGTGATAAATTCTGACATTCCTGTATTTGTAGACTTTTGGGCCGAATGGTGTGGTCCATGTAGAATGGTAAGTCCAGTAGTTGAAGAGTTGGCAAATGACTATGATGGCAAAGTAAAATTTGTTAAGGTTAATGTTGATGAGGCTAATGAATTAGCATCAAAATACAATGTATTTAGTATTCCAACCTTAATTCTCCTTAAGAACGGTGAAATAGTTAGTCAGCAAGTAGGCGCTGCTTCTAAAGAATCATACAAAAGTATGATTGATAGAGCACTTGCATAAATCCCGAACACGTTTTTTCTCTTTTTTGATCCTAAAGTAATTAATATTCCTAAAAATGGAGTGAGACCATGTCATTTGGTGAAGTAGATACACTAAACATGCTATATGATAAACTGGAGAGTTTGTTTGATGAATCTCAAGGATACTATGAATCATTTCTAGATACTAATAACATGTACAAGAAAGGTCAACTAAGTGACAAAGAATTCTTCCAAAAATTAGGTGATTATGTAGTAGCATATTCTGCATTAGAATTTCTAGCAATCAAAGTAATCTTTGAAATGAAAAAATCAATGGGTTCTGGTTCTAGTACTACACAGTCCCCTGGGTTGATGCCAGGAATGGGTAATCCTGGAATGATGGCAGGTGGAATGGGAATGCCACCAAGATCAGGAACTGCAGAAAATCCAGTTGGTGGAGCAGGTCCGCCAGGAATTGTTTCTGCACAAGAAGCATTTGGAGACGTTGGAACTTTACCAACACCTGATCAATCTTTGATGCCAAGAAGAACTGTAACTTCACCAAGTGGAAATGGATGTTCTTCATGTGGTGCTGAACTAAGATCTAATGCCAAGTTCTGCACAAAGTGTGGAGCTAAAGCATAAAAATTAAGAAAATCATTTTATTCTTGTGTTGAACCGCATTCAGGACAGAACTTTGCTGTTGCTGAAAGAGTTGAACCACATTCAGAACAAAACTTTCCATCTGTACTTTGTTCACTGTAAGCGTTTCCAACGATTGCTGAACTTCTAACTGCTCCTGATGGTTCATATTTGTCATCATCAATTAAAACAGGTTCAAAATCTTGTTCTGTCAAAAACGTCATCATTCTTGGAATTCCTTTTCCATCATTTTTTGGATCTGGAACTGAATCTCCTAGCCAAAAAGCAAATCTCATTAGAGTTAATTCTGGAGTTGAGAATGCAAGTGTATGCTTTGACATGTAATCTTGTGCAGCTTTTTTACCATCAAAAACTTCCATGGCGTTAGTATTTTTTGATTCTGTATAATAGTTTTCTTGAAAAGTGGACCGGGAGGGAATCGAACCCTCGACATCCTCGTTGCGAACGAGGCATTATACCCCTAAACCACCGGCCCTTGAGTTATTACTTTACATTGTGTTTTTATTCATTCTCTCAAGTGCCCGTGTATTCCAATTAATCATTTAATCATCAAAATCTTCATCATCGGATGATCTTTTACTTGGTCTTACAGGAACAAAAAATATTGCTTTGTGTCCAATCATGTTAGTAGTATGTTAGTTTAGAGCATAAAGACTGAGGAATTTTTTTTATATTTTTGGATCCAAACTGGCATTCTTGTCATTTTATGAACAAAAACATGATTATAATACATATCCAAAAAATCTAAATTGATTATCATAATCAAGCTTTTTTGTTTAATGTAAATAAAATAATTTCAATCTCAACGCATAATAGACTGCCAAGTATAAAATTTTTAGATGACGTATGATACTGTAATTACTGATTCACATATTATACTTCCACAAGGAATGGTAGACAAAAATATTCTAATTGATGAAGGAAAAATTGTTGGATTCACAAATGATCTTCCTGCTTGTGATAACAAAATTAATGGCAATGGATTGATATCTGTTCCTGGTCCAATTGATACTCATGTTCATTATGGTGTGTATTCTCCAATAAATGAAGCAGCAAAAACTGAATCACATGCTGCAGCAATTGGTGGAATAACTACTATGATGAGAATGCTTCGATTAGAAGAATCATTTTCTAGTTCGTTACAAGCTCAACTTGATACATCATCTAAAAGTCATTACATTGATTATGCAATCCATGCATCTATTTTTAATCCTAAACAAATTAGTGAGATGAATTTTTGTGTCGAAAAAGGAATTACATCTTTTAAAATTTACATGAATCTTGGTGGTGATGTTGGTCATGTATACATGGATATGCCTCCAAACTCTTCTGAACTTGTTGAATCTCAAGTAGATGTTACTGACAAAATAGTTGAACAAACTGTAAAGACTGCAGCATCACTTGGGTGTCCAGTACTTGTTCATGCAGAAGACTATGAATCATGTGGGTGTGGAATTAAAACTGCAAAAGAAAAAAAACAAGATGGACTTTCTGCCTGGTCTAATAGTCGTTCTCCTGACTTTGAAGCAAAAGCAATCAAGACTGTCTCAAAATTTGGAAGAGACTATGATTGTGTAATCTATTTTGTACACATCGGCTCTAAACGAGCATTAGACCAGATTCAAGAAGAACGAAAACTTGGAACAAAAATTTTTGTTGAGACGTGTCCTCACTATCTTACACTATCATATGAAAAACAAAATGGTTATCTTGCTAAGGTTATGCCTCCAATTAGAACAGAAAATGACAGAAAGGCAGTTTGGAATGCTCTTTCTGAGAATTTAATTGATACAATTGGAACAGATCATGTTGCAAATCAACTTAAACTCAAACTAGCTGGAGATGATGTTTGGGGTGCATTGGCAGGATTTCCAGGAATTGGAACTGTAATTCCAATATTACTAAATGATGGGGTAAATCAAAATAGAATAACACTTGAGCAGTTTATTCGATTTACAAGTCAAAACGCTGCTCAAATTTTTGGAATGTATCCACAAAAAGGAACATTAGAAAAAAATTCTGATGCAGACATTACTATGATAGATTTGAAGAAAGAACAAAAGGTTACATCTGATTTGTTTGGTGGCTTTTCTGATTATATTGTGTATGAAGGAAGAAATCTAAGGGGATGGCCTGTTAAAACAATTGTTAGAGGTGAAACAATTGCAGATGACTTTGAAGTCATTGGAAAACTTGGTCATGGTAAACTAGTTGAACGAAAAATTTAGTTTTTGGAAATAGTGCTTTGGGTTTAAATCATAAAAACTTGTACCTATATTTAGTTGAAGAAAATTAAAATTGAAAAAAAATATGAAACAGAATTAAATGATTTAATCATTTTTCTAAGAGATTCAGGATTTCTTAATGATAATAAAGTAGAGTCTGCATTTAGAAATATTCCCAGACATGAATTTGTTCCAACATCTGAACTAGATAGAGCATATTACAATGAACCTCTCTCAATTATGAATAATCAGACAATTTCTCAACCCGGGGTTGTATCTAGAATGACAGAGTGGTTAGATATCAAAGATGGACAAAAAATTCTTGAGATTGGCACTGGTTCTGCTTGGCAGACTGCAATTCTTTCTTACTTGGTAGGAATGGGAACTGTTTATTCTATTGAAATTCATCCAGAACTGGTAAACTTTGCAAGATCAAATCTAAAAAAATTGGAAATAGATAATGCTCATGTAATTTTAAGTGATGGTAGTTTGGGATATGCAAAAGCATCGCCTTATGATAGAATCATAATTACTGCAGCATGCACAAAAATTCCTTTACCGCTACTTGAACAACTAAGTGAAAATGGACTCATAATTGCACCTGTTGGTGATTCTACTCAATCTCTAATTTTGTTACAAAAGACATCTAAAGGAATAGTTGAAATTAAAAATCAATCAAACTATGTTTTTGTTCCTTTACTTGGAAAATTTGGCAAAAAAGAGTAGATTTATGAATTTTTTAAAGAATATCGAATTTACCGCCTGTTTTGGCTCTGTAAATTACATCAGGCTTTCTAAGAAAAATCCCAGATTCTAAAACTCCTGCTGTCTGTTTAATTTTTTGAGAAAGTACTTTTGGATTTTTTATCGTTCCAAAATCACAATCTAAAATTATGTTACCATTTTCTGTAAAAAATGGATAACCTCTATCTAGTGAACGTAATTGTGCTTTTCCTCCTAGTTTTTTGATAGAATCAGTAACTGAATTTCTAGCAAGTGGATGAATTTCTACTGGAACAGTTCTTGTAAAATTTTTTACAAACTTTGTTTTGTCTGCCATAACTACAACTTTTTTTGCAAGACTAAACAAAATATTTTCTCGAAGTAAAGCACCACCACCACCTTTGATTACGAATTTTTGAGAATCAATTTGATCTGCACCATCAAATACGACATCAATGTGATCTACTTGATCAGCTTCTACTAGAGGTATTCCTAATTTTTCTGCAACTAATTTGATCTGTAATGATGTTGGTATTCCTAAAATGTTATAATTTTTTAATTTGATTAGTTTTGCAAGTGATTTTGTAAATGCAGTGGCAGCTCTACCACTGCCTAACCCAATTACAAAATCATCTTTAACAAATTTTAATGCATTATTTGATAATGCCGAAATGGCACTATCATAAGACAATTACTCTACCTCTGCTTGATCAAGCTTTGATAAGACTTTCATGATGTTTCCTTTGATTTTATCTAAATCATCTGCATCATCGTCAAAGTCATCATCTAATGTTGTTGGTTTTTGCTCTGGTTCTGGAAGTGCTTTGTGTTCTGTAATCTTTGCAACTTCTTTGTTGATATCTGGTTTTGTTTCTAATACTGGTTCTGCCTTTGGTGTGACTGACTGAATAATCTCAATTTTATCTTCAACTATTGGCCTTGGCTGAATAATTTCTTGTACAATCTCTTCTTTTGGTTTGATTATTTCATTCTGAACTACAGTTGGTTGTGGTTTTACAATCTGTTGTTTTGGTTCAACTTTTTCAAATAATGGGAATTTTACATCTTTTCTTGAAACATTTGTTAAAGTAGTTAATTCAAATGATTGTCTTGATTCTGTTGCAGGAATTGAGATTGGTTCTATCTTTGTTTCTCTTGGTTTCTCAAAGTTGAATGGTTTTGATGTATGTTTTTCTTCTTTCTTTTTTACTTCAGGTTCTTTTGTTTTTAGTGTTTCAATTTTTCCACTTGCAATCTTTGATGATATATCATACAATCTGTCATCTAGTTTTGATAATTTTTGATCCATCAAAGTAATTAGACCATCACCTACTGGTCCCAGATCTGGATGTTTACTTGCTTGCTCAAGTTTTTCTAGTTTAGCTAAAACTATTCCTAACTGGTGTTGATATTTTAGTAACAGTTTGTCCTTTTGAATTTTTGAAAATTCAGAGTCAGCTTGGTATAATCTTGAAATTGTTTTAGTAAGAATATCTTTTTCAATTTTTAGAGAATTAATTTGACTTTTAATGTGTGAACTGGCACCGAGACTAAGTAATTGATTTTTGTCTCTTGGCATTCTTCGTACGGCAGCTGCTGTAGCTACACCAGCTAATGAACTAAGAATAAGAACAATCTCTTGCATCTATGTATACCATTTAATCCAGGAATACTTTCTGCGTTTAGCCTCTGGGAATCCACAACTTGCACATTGGTGATGACGTTTGTGAAGCGAGTTTTTACCACATCGTCTACATCTGATGTGAACTTTTTTCTTTGTAAAACCACCCATAGAAGTTGTGCCTTTTACCATCTCAAATCACCTATTTCTCTGGTGGTGGAGGAGATATCATAACTACATTGTCTCCTCTAACTACAATGGTTCCAAGGCCTTTAGAATCGCCTTCAGCGGGAATTTCCTCTGAAGAATCGAGTAGCAGATTCATGTGTTGGTCAAAACCAAGTAGATTACCTCTAATCGTCTTGTTTCCTTTGAGCTTTATCAATACAACTTGATTGATACTCTCATCCAATACTTTTACTGCCATATCAACGGACATCTATTTCACTTATTGGCTTTGTTATTGAGGGATTATATTAAACAATCATTGGTGAAACTATGAGCTCTGCGCAGTGAGGCAAGTTTGACACTTTTTTTCCAGATTTTTAAGAATTTCAGCTAAAATTTGCTCTCCATCCTTTTTTGTAGCTTTTGTAGGATCACCCCAAACTCCATTTTTCGTAGCTTTAGGAAATGACTGATTAGCTAATTTTCCAAGTATCTTGACTTCTTGTTTTGTCATTTTATCTGTGATCAGTCCCTTTTTTGCTAATTTCATTTTAACATTTTTTGAAATTGCTAACATTAGTGATGTCTCTACAAATCCTGCATGATCAAACTCTCTTTTCATAAAATGCCAATAAGATAATGGAAATACTTTGAGTTTATTTTTTGAGAGTTTTTGTATCTTTACACTAATGTTTTTAATTGATTTTAAATTTCCATGATGTCCATTAATTATAAAAACTGTCTTGATGTTATTTGATAAAAGTGATGAGCACAAATCAATTAGAATAGTACGTACAGTTGATTCTCTAAGACTCAAATTGAAAAATGGTGCATGCTCAAATGAAACTCCATAGGTAAGTGTTGGAAGAAGCATGTATCCTTTCTTTTCAGAGAGTTTTTTTGCTATTTCAGTTACAATATCTGAATCAGTCGATAGAGGTAAGTGTGGACCGTGTTGCTCAATTGAACCAATTGGAATTACAGCTATTTGTTTTTTATTTTTGATTAATTTTCTGAGATTAGGATCAAATTGGGCTTGAATATCTACCATTTGCTTCACTTGGATTTGATGTGAACCTTTCTCCAACGAACTTCAAGTTTGTTTTCTAGATGCATCTTCATTGCTTTGAGTAATGTGTCTGCTTCTAATCTTTGTCCCTTTGTCTTTATTTTTTCTAGTGAATCATTTGGGTCTACTTTGAATGAATCCTGGAAAATAATTGGTCCTTGATCTAAATTCTCTGTAACGTAATGAGCAGTTACACCAACAATTTTAGTTCCTCTTTCATAAGCTTGTGCGTATGCAAGTGCTCCTGGAAATGCTGGTAATATTGATGGATGAATATTAATAATTCTGTTTGGGTATCTCCATACAAAGTTAGGACTAAGTATTTTCATGTATCTTGCAAGAGAGATCAAATCAATCTCATATTTTTTGCATATTTCAATAATTTTAGCTTCAGCCTTTTCTTGGTTTTTTTCTTGTATTGCAACAAATGGAATCTTTGCCTTTTTTGCTAATGGTGCGAGTATTTTTTCTGTACCAATAATTACTGAAATTTTTCCTTTGAGTGATTTTGTATTACTGAGAATTGTTTTAAGACAAAGTGGCTCTTTTGTTACAAGTACTGCAATATTTTTCTGGGAATTTGTTTCATGATGTGTACTTACATCCATCTTTTCTTTTTTAGCTAAACTTTGTATTTCTACATCAAATCTCTTCACATCAACTGTTTTTGAAAAAGATACTTCTAGATACATTCCAAAAAGACCTTTGATTACATTTTGATTTACTTTTTCAATGTTTCCACCTTTTGAAAATGCAAAATTTGTAAACGTAGCTACAATTCCTTCTCTATCTTTTCCCACTACTGTAATTCCAACTACTGTCTTTTTCATGACTTTGTTTGTTGAAGATTTTCTCATTATTAATCATTCACAGAAATCAAAAAGATGCGGGAGGTGGGATTTGAACCCACGAACTCCTAAGAGATAGGGTCCTAAGCCCTACGCCTTTGACCAGGCTGGGCGACTCCCGCAACGGACATGCCATTAAACACAAATTTATCTATTATTGAATACTATTGTGGCAAAATTTTTTGGAACTAATGGAATTCGTGGAGTATTCTCTGAAGATTTTACATTAGAATTTGTTCATGATATGACTTTAGCTATTGGAACTTATTTTAAACAAGGACCAGTATTGATTGGTTTTGATGGAAGAGACTCTAGTCCAGTAATTTGTAAAGTTGTAAGTTCTGCACTTAATTCAATCGGAATTGATTGTAATGTTGCTGGAATTATTCCAACACCATGTCTTGAATATGCAGTAAAGACTTTGGGATATTCTGGTGGAATAATGATCACTGCTTCTCATAATCCTTCTCAATACAATGGAATTAAACCTGCTGCAAAAGATGGAGTAGAAATTTCACGCGAAGATGAATTAATAATTGAAGATATCTATCTACAAAAAAGTTGGATTAAACATCCTGAAAATTGGGGAACCACAGGAAAAGAAACAAGAACAATTGAGACATATCTTAAAGGAATTGCATCTCATGTTGATTCTAAATCAATAGAATCAAAAAATTTTAAAGTTGTTTTAGATTTAGGAAATGGCGCACAAGCAGTTTCTGCTCCTGATTTTTGTAAAATGATGCAATGTCAAACATTTCTTATAAATCAAAATATAGATGGAAACTTTCCGGGACGTGGATCAGAACCAACACCACAAAATCTCTTAGAACTCTCAAAAACTGTAATAGAACATAGTGCTGATTTTGGAATTGCATTTGATGGAGATGGAGATCGAAGTATTTTTTGTGACAATCAAGGTACTATCTTGACTGGTGATAAATCTGCACTGGTACTTACTCAACATATCTTAAAGACAAACCCAGACTCTTTAGTTGTTACTTGTTTGAACTCTGGTTCTAACATTGAAGTTTTAGCTGATAAATTTAATTCAAAAGTTATTCGTACCAAGGTAGGTAGTGTTGAGGTATCAAGAAAGATGGTTCCTACTAATGCATTAATAGGATTTGAAGAAAATGGTGGATTCATGTATGGAAAACACAATCAAGTCCGAGATGGTTGTATGACTTTGGCATTAATGCTAGATCTTTTAGCTACAGGAAAATCTCTATCTGATGAGATTGCCAGCTTACCTCCTTCTTTTACCACAAAAGACAAGGTTTCTTGTTCTCCTGAAAATGTTTCAAAACTAATCTCTACATTAAAAGAAGAATTTCCTAGTTCTGATACCACTGATGGTATCAAAATTACCATTGATTCTAAAAACTGGGTAATGATAAGACCTAGTGGAACAGAACCAATTGTTAGAGTCTATGCAGAAGCTGAAAGTCAAGAGAAACTAGACGCTTTGATGTCTGAATATCTAACAAAAGTAGAGTCTATAATTTCCCGATAACACTTTTAATACCAAACGAATGGATTGAGAGAATGGAGAATGAACCTTAGGGTGACGAAGTATGGGAAAAGCATATTACGTTAAATTTGAGACACCAGAGGACCTTGTTAGTCCAATTCTAGAAGCTCTTAGAGTAGCAGCTACTAGTGGTAAAGTCAAAAAAGGAACCAATGAAGCCACCAAGGCAATTGAACGTGGTTCCAGTAAACTAATCGTTATAGCAGAAGATGTTGAACCTCCAGAGGTAGTAGCACATCTTCCAATTCTATGTGAAGAACAAGGCGCAGCATACGTATTTGTTCCAACAAAACAAAAGTTAGGCAATTCATTAGGTATTGAGATTACTTCTGCAGCTGCAGCAATTTTAGATGCTGGTGATGCACAACATATTGTTGATCAAATTATATCCACAATTAGTAAAATTAAAGGTGGCAAGACTGATCAATGAGTTCTACAACTGATCAAGTAGTTCAATCTGAAATTATTCAAATTGTTGGACGAACTGGCATTGCTGGTGAAGTAATTCAAGTTAGAGTTAAAGTTCTTACAGGAAATGATAAAGGACGAATTCTTACAAGAAATGTCAAAGGCTCTGTTAGATTAGGAGAAATTCTAATGCTTAGAGAAACAGAAAGAGAAGCAAAGAAGATCAAATAGGTGATTAAATGAGTCTTTTAGTTAAACCTTGTAGTTTTTGTGACAACCCTATTGCCAAAGGTTCTGGTACAATGCTTGCTAAAAACGATGGAACTGTTCTATGGTTTTGTTCTGCAAAATGTAAAAAAAATGCACTAGAACTAAAACGTGATCCAAGAAAATTAAAATGGACCAAAAAACACGTTAAAGGCGGAATTAGAAAGAAATAGAATTGACTGAAAAAACTCTATTCATTGTAAAACCAGATGCAGTAGCTAGAAATCTAGTTGGTAAAGTTGTCTCAAGATTTGAAAGAAAAGGATTCAAAATTTTAAAACTAAAGATGTTTACATTTACTCAAGAACAGGCAGAGAAATTCTATAATGTTCACAAAGACAAACCATTCTTTAGTGAATTGACATCCTTTATCACATCAGGACCTGTAGTTGCAGCAATCATTGAAGGAAACAATGCAATTGCTACTACTAGAATTATGATTGGCGCAACTAAATCATTTGAAGCAGAACCTGGTTCCATTAGAGGAGACTTTGGATTAGGATTTAGTGAGAATATTATTCATGCATCTGATTCACAAGAAAGTTTTGATCACGAATCGAGGGTAGCATTTGAGTGATTTGATTTGCAAATTCGTCAGCCCATAGTGGCAGTTCTTGGTCACGTAGACTCTGGAAAAACATCTCTTTTAGATAGAATTCGTGGCACAGGGGTACAAGGTAGAGAAGCAGGTGGAATTACTCAACATATTGGTGCTAGCTTTCTTCCAACTGAAACAATCAAAGAAACATGTGGTATTTTATACAAAAAACTTGAAGAATCAGAAAATAAAGTTCCAGGACTTTTAGTTATTGATACTCCAGGACACGAAGTTTTTACAAATCTTCGTTCCAGAGGAGGTTCTGCAGCTGACATTGCAATTTTAGTAGTTGATGTTAATCGTGGATTTCAACCACAAACAAATGAAAGCTTGAAAATTTTACAAAACAGGAAAGTACCATTTGTTGTTGCACTAAACAAATGTGATCAAATTTCTGGTTGGCGAAAATCTGAATCTTTGTTTATTTCACAGGCAATTAAAGACCAAGATGCATCAATTCAAGCTGATCTTGATCAAAAGATCTATGATGTTGTGGGCACTCTTTCTATTTTAGGATATCAATCAGAAGCATTTTACCGTGTTAAGGACTTTAAATCTGAGATTGCAATAGTTCCAATATCTGCTCGTTCTGGAGTTGGGATTCCAGAACTACTTAGTGTGTTAGTAGGATTGACACAACAATATCTCCAAAAAAGACTAAATCAAGAAGAAAAAGATCCACGTGGCATTGTTTTGGAAGTAAAAGATGAAGTTGGATTAGGACAAACTGCAAACATTATTCTAATTGATGGAACAATCAAAAAAGAAAATAGTATTGTAGTAGCTAAAAGAGATTCTGTAGTAGTTATAAAACCAAAGGCATTACTTTTACCAAAAGCACTAGATGAGATGCGAGATCCTCGAGATAAATTCAAACCAATAACACAAGTAGATGCAGCTGCTGGATTAAAAATCGCATCACCTGATCTTGAAGGAGTACTTCCAGGAAGTACTCTTTATGTTGCATCAAATAAACAAGAGATTGAAAAATTCACTAAACTTATTGAATCTGAGATGAAATCTGTATTCATTGATACTGAAACTGATGGTGTTATCCTCAAATGTGATACTATAGGCTCACTTGAGGCCATAATTGAGATGCTAAAACGTTCTCAAGTTCCTGTTGCAAAAGCTGACATTGGTCCTGTAAATAGACGAAATATCATAGAAGCAAAAGCAATCAAAGAAAAAGATAGACACCTTGGAGTTATTTTATCATTTAATGTTAAAGTTTTACCTGATGCAAAAGAAGAATCAGAAGATAGTCACATCAAAGTTTTTGAAGATAAAGTAATCTATAGTTTAATTGATAATTACAATGCATGGGTTGAAGAAGACACTGCAAATCAAGATGATGCAATCTTTTCAGAACTAACCCCAATCTCAAAATTTACATTTCTGAAGGGAATGGTTTTTCGAAATAATAATCCTGCAGTATTTGGAATTCGTGTAGATGTTGGAAATCTTAAACATAAAATTCCATTTATGAACATGTCTGGTAGAAAAGTTGGAAATATTCACCAACTTCAACTAGACAAAAAAACAGTAAGTACTGCAAAAACAGGAGATGAGCTTGCTTGTTCTGTTAAAGATGTTACAATTGGCAGACAAATATTTGAAGAAGAAATATTCTATACATTTCCTCCATCACATGAGGCAAAACAATTACTTAGTACATTTATGCATAAACTAAGTCCTGAAGAACAAATAGTCCTAAATGAAATAGTTGAAATTCAACGAGCAAAAGAACCAGCATACGCTTACTAATTTGAATGCTTTTTACAAATCATATGAATTCCAGGAGCCCCTACTGCTCCCATCATTTTATCTACAATTTGTCCTGACTTGAACATGATAAATGTTGGAATTGATTGAACTGCAAACTTCATAGAAATGTTTTGATTGTTATCTACATTGACTCTTGCAAATTTTATTTTTGGATAGTTTTTTGATAAACTCTCAAAAATTGGATGCATGCTTTTACATGGACCACACCATTCAGCCCAAAAATCCACTAATGTAGGATTCTCAGCTGATACTATTTGATCAAAATTAGAGTCATTCAAATCTGTGATTCCAGGCTCAATTCTGGGTTGGCTTTGCTGTTTGAGCATCTCTTCTAGTTTTCGTTGTTTTATTTTCTCAATTTCTGGGTCTTCGGACAACATACCTCAAAAATTGGTTCTACTAAAAAATCTATGTTGAAAAATTTATTCCTCTACTTTTAGTTCAATTGCCTCAAATCTTCTTGAACTGCATATGGGACACTGATCAATGTACTTTGTAAAGCTGACAGAAGTGTATGCAATACCACAATCTCCACAAATTCTAAGATTTCTACTCAGTTTTCCCATATTGATGCTCAAAAAGTATTGTGATTAAAACCTAGCTTGTCTAATTTTTCTAATTTATTAAAATTACAAATCAAGTAAAAATTTCATAAAAACACCATTGTCTTCTTTGATCTCCATTTCATAAAATGTTGGTGCCTTAATTTCTACCTTGAAATTATGTTTATGAAAATCAAGTGGTTCACCATATGCCTTTGCAATTATCTTATAACCTTCATTTTCTTCAATATTAAATTCGATTCTCTTTATTGCAAATCCTTGAGTAATTAGAACAAAAGTAATCTCTTCAATCCAACTAAATAAAAGATATCTAAGGTCTTTTCCTTGTGCTGAAAACTCTTTTTGATCTTTTTCTTCTACTTTATCTTGATCAAGTGTTAAATTAATTACTGCATCAGATGTGACTGAAAATGCTTCTTTGAGGTTTTTTGCTGTAACCTCAATTATTGCATCAGTTGCATGATCTAAAAATCTATAACTCAATTGTAGATTTTACAATCTTGCTGATTATTAATTTAGGTGGTATTACTAGCGTTTTTTCTCATAATACTCAACTGGATGGGTAAACTGTCTATTATGATCAACTTCATACCAAAATTTTTCCTCATCAATTTCTTTTCCTTCGTCAATCCATACGTTTAGAATTTTTTGCATAAACATTTGTGTAGTGTCATCGATTTGTGGCCTAATTCCTGTCTCTTTTTCTATCTTGTCTCGTTCTTCTTTGAATTTTTTTAGTAATCCTTTAAGGTTTTTACCATTAACTTGAGCAGCTTTTTCTCTTTTTGCTACCTGCAAGTTTTTTCTAAAATTAGATAGAAAACCCATTATGTAACTAATACATGCTTTTTAAAAAAGAATTTAGGAAGATAATTCTGCACTTCCAAACAAAACACTAAAGGCTTTACACCAAATCAGAACTTTATTGTATTTGCTTAGATCCACATCCTCTGGAATTTCATAATTTTGGTTTCCTTTGTTTGCTTTTAATTCTCCTAGATTGATAAACTCTGATGCATTATCATCCGTTGACAAGTAAACATACAAGTCTGGACCATTAGTTGATCTAAAGTTTTCTAATCTTAGTACGTTGCTTCCATCTTCTAATGGAATTGTATATGCATATCCTTGAGCATCATGAATTCCATCACCAATACCGATGAATGTTCCGTCATAAGACGTTGGAATACTTTTATCCATCATCTCTTCCATAGTTTCAACTTCTTCATCTATCATCTCTTCCATAGTTTCAACTTCTTCATCTATCATCTCTTCCATAGTTTCAACTTCTTCATCCATCATCTCTTCCATAGTTTCAACTTCTTCATCCATCATCTCTTCCATAGTTTCAACTTCTTCATCCATCATCTCTTCCATAATTCCTTCTGTATCTGATTGAATAATAGCTCCAGTTGGTAATGCTTCATCTATAGTTGATTCAGTAAAGTATGGTGATAATGCATATGCAGAAATGACACCAACTATTATTATTGCAATAATAATTGGAAAAGATTTGTTCATGATTAATTCGTGTTGAATTACTATAAAGCAAATCCTCCATTTTATACCCAAATCTTAGACACAAAATATGATTAAGTAAAAGTTTTCACTCGTAAGGTAATTTAGTGAGATTTCATTGCCAGAAACAAATGGAACCGTTTGACTCATTTCTAGTCTGGATTGCAGAGTTTCTAGGAGATCATCTCTATGAGGGAATTTTCCTAGCTGCCCTAATTGAGACTATAGTTCCACCAATTCCTACTCTAGCAATATTTCCAACAGCAGGATTCTTGGCATCACAGCAAGGCATTCCATTAATTGGTGTAATTCCTATGATTATTCTTGGTGCAGTTGGTGCTACCATTGGAACTTCAGCAATTTATCTAATTGCATTAAAACTTGGGCGAGTAGTCTTACTTCGTTATCTGAAATATGTCAAAATATCAGAAAAAAAATTAGAACGAGTTGAGATTTGGTTTGCAAAGTATGGAGATAAGGCAGTATTTGTGGGAAGAATGATTCCAGTAATGAGAGAAATGATCTCAGTTCCAGCCGGATTACTAAAAATGAGGATTCCAAAATTTGTACTCTATACATTTGCAGGTTCTTGTGTTTGGTCTACTGGAACAATTTTAGCTGGATACTATTTTGGAGAAGCAATAGGGCTTGGAATATGAATAAAAATATTGCAATAATTATTGGCATTGTAATTTTTGTATTAATTGTGATATTTTTTGTTCCATTAATTGATGAGTTTGAAACATTCAACTGTATTACAACACCCTGTATAATGCCTAAAATCACTATTCACGAATGGCTACATAATCAATATCCCACAATTACTAATTTTGAAGAATGTATTGCTGCTGGTAATTCAGCTATGGAATCCTATCCACGACAATGTAATACTCCTGATGGAGAGCATTTCGTTGAGATAATTTCTGATTAATTATGAAAATAAAAATACCTCGTTGAAACATGCTCTATCTGCCCAACGAGTATTCTTTACGAATTAGGACGTTCGCACATTAACTACGTGAACTTGTAACATAAGGAGAGTGGAATTTTTCTTGTATTTTCTAGTCCATTTTGGTCAATTTTAGGAACAAAAAGTGTTTAGAATCTTGGGTTAATCTTAAAAATTTGCTTTCCACAATTCATTTAACTCATTTCTCATAAACTGAAGCTCTTCAATTCTTTTTAATTCATTAGAAATTAAAATATCAAGTACTTTTTCAAATTCTATTCCCTCAAATACTGTGATTCGTTCTGAAACTATGGATACTAGTCCTTTTTTGTGCAATGCAGTTAATAAATGATAAGTTTCTGTTCTGGGAATTCTTTGGTCTTTAGAAATCTCTCTTGCTTTTTTTGATCCATTTATGTTAAGATATACATACACTCTTGATTCATTTTCTGTTAATCCTAATTTTATCAGGATCTTTTGTGCAGAATTTAAAATTCTATCATATCTTTGTACTTGACTTTCACCTGGTTTTTGTACTTCAACTAATGCCACACATAGTAATAGCTAAATTGTAAGATAAAGACAAGGGAATTTTTTGTACATTTTGGGCTCCAAAATGGTAAAATCTATGATAAAACGGAGTTAAGAGTTTATGAATTATTTTGATCTAGGATTTTTTTATAAAAAATTTACCAAAAAGGAATCTCAAAAACTAATGAAATTCCACACTCGATATATCAAAAGTTGCTGTATGTATGTCATGAGTCAAGAAGAATATAGTTCTGGTCCACAATGGATAGGAGAATGGAAAGTTCCTTTGTCATGTCCAAATTGTACTAGCGTGTTGTCTTTGGAAGGGTATGTTGTGCCATTAAAATCCCTAAAAGCGCAATATTGGCATGTTTGTAGTCATTGTGGTTTTGAGCGAAGCGTAGATGATTTCAAAAAAGAATTACTAACTGTATAATTCATAAATCTACCCAAAAATTGACTCATTTCTATTAATACTTGCGATGATATCATCCGATATTCTTTATATGGAAAAGCCTAAACGTTTTGTAATGAAAAGTAGAGAACTTCTAAGCATTGTTTTATCTCTAATTATGGTATTTGGTGTTTCTGCAAGTGCAGCATATGCCCAATCCGATAGTGTTGAGGTATCAGATTCAGTAGAAATTACTGTTAATGCTGCAGAAAACTCTGATGTACAAGACGAAGTTGATATTGATGATTCAGCAGAAATTGAAACTGTTGATGATACTAAAGAAGAATCAGATAATTCCAATAGTAAATCTCATGATCTTGATGATCGACTAGATGCTTTCTGTAATATGACTGATGAGGAAAAACGTCAATTCTTTGCAAACCATCCAAGACTAGAAGAATTTGCAGATAGAATAGCAAATCATTGTAATTGGTTTGGAGATGAACGAGAAGCTGCAATTGATGCATTTCTTGAAAAGCATAAAATGTTAGTTGATGAGATGAAAAAACAACATAAATCAATTACTGATCATAAAGCTGAATACAAAAGATTCTGTAACATGTCACCTGAAGAACTAGAAACTGCAATTGATGATCCTGAAAAACTAGCCAAAGTAACAGAATGGTGTAACATGTCACCTGAAGAACGAGATGACTACAAAAAAGAACATCATGATGTTGCAATGGATTTCAAAGACAAACACCATGATGCACTAGATAGAATGAAAGAAAAACATGATCTATCTCCACGTCTAAAATCAATGATCATGGACAAACATGAAAATTCTGATGATAGACGAGATGAGATCCGAATGAAATATGAAGAAAAGCGTGGTGATTTGGAAGAGAAAAAATCAGAACTCAAAATGAAATTCAAGAATCACATGGCTGAAATGAAGATCAAAATATCTCAAGAGCACAAATCTGCAATTTTAGATAGAGTAGCAGAGATGAAGGCCTTTAAGATGGAACTTCGTGAAAAAGCATCAGAACTAACCGATGAGGATAAGCAAGAACTTAGAGCACAATTCATTGAAAAGGCAAAAGATATTCAACTAGCTTGGATTTCTCCACGTGCACAAACTACTGCTGGCATTGATGCCGTAGAGATTGAATGTCGTGAAGGATTTAGCCTTGTAATGAAAGAATCAAACGGAGTACCAATGTGTCTAAAAGCTGACACTGCTCTGAAAATGATTGATCGTGGTATTGCAGTTCCTGCAATCTAACTTTCTTTTTTATTTTTAATTATCTCATTTTATGATTTTTAAAAATGACATAGTTTGGCATAGTTATCATGCCTACAGAAATATCTAAATCACAACAATTCAACAAGTAATCATCTTGGAACTACCACGTGGAATGAAAGACTTTGAGGAAAATGAAACTGCAAATATTGAGCATATCAGATATCATTTTAAACAATTATCAAATTTGTATGGATTTTCATTTATGATTCCATCTCCAATTGAGTTACTATCTGTCCTTGAGACAAAATCAGGTCCTGCAATCAAAGACGAAATTTACTACTTTAAAGATAAAGGAGATAGAGAAGTAGCTCTACGATTTGATTTTACAGTTGGTCTGACAAGATATGCAGCATCTCAAAAATCAATGAAACTTCCAGCAAAAATCTCAAGCTTTGGTGGAGTATTTCGATATGATGAACCACAAAAGGGACGATATCGATATTTTCATCAGTGGGATATTGAGATTTATGGTAAAGATAATCTCGAATCTGAGGCTGAAATCATTGAACTAACCTCTAGATTATTTGATTCACTATTACTCAAAAATATCACAATTGACATTAATCACAGAAATCTTGTCGAATCATACATCAATAAAATCTTTGATTCAAAAGAACCACAACTAGTGGCAGATATTTTACGAGCAGTAGATAAGATTTCAAAAAAATCAAAAGATGAAATCCTAAAAGAATTCAAAGACAGATATGATATAGATAAGCTAGAAAAGATTCTAGAATTTTCACAAATCAAAGGGAGTATCACAGAAGTCGAAGAATCATTTAATGTATCAGAATTAGAGTCTTGGGATGATCTAAAATCTTTAGTTGATTCACTAGAAAATCGTGGAGTATCTAATATTAGAATTAATTTTGGAATAGTTAGAGGATTGGATTATTATTCAGGAATTGTCTTTGAGGTATTTGATAAAAACTCAACATTGGGTGCATTAGCTGGTGGAGGAAGATATGATTCATTAACTAAAGCATTTGGTAGAGAAGATATTGGAGCAACAGGAGTTGCAGGTGGAGTGGAAAGAATAATTCTAACAATGCAAGAACAAAAAATAATCCCAGAAATTTCACAAAAGCGAGTTGCAGTATTATACATTAATGATGAGATGCAAAAAGTTGCACATTCCATTTCATCATTATTACGTCTAGCTAACATTCCAACTGATATTGACTTGGCAGGACGTAATCTAAAAAAACAAATGGAAAATGCAAACAATTCACGATTTGCAATTATTGTAGGGCCACAGGAATTAGAAGAAGGTAATGTAGTTCTTCGTGATATGCTTGATGGAACAGAGGGAGTAATATCTTTAGAAAAACTTACCGAAGATCCAAACTCTATTTTTAATTTAGAAAAGCTCTAGTTAACATCATAATTTCTGAACCACTAGTTAGTGATCCTACAACTATGCCATGATTATTTGCAAGAATTCCAGAGGAGACATATGGAATTCCATTATTAATTGAACTCTGCTCTACTTTTACGCCTAGTAAATTCGAAAATGTCTTCATGTCTTCTTCATCAGCTTCTGGATGGATTACAGCCCCAGTATTGTTTGCAACTAAAACTACTCCTGTCTGATTAAACCCTGCAATCTTTTTTTGAATTACTTCTACTCCTAGTACATCTTTAATGGTCTGACAATCACTATCTGAAAGCCAGGGAGATGCTACTGCACCTTTATCATTTGCACAAATTACATTTCCAAGTGCAGTAAGTTTTGAATCCAAAACACCAACTTCTAAATCAGTCTCTTTTTTCAATAAATCATACTCATTTTGATATGCAGTTTTAGGAAGTAAGATTCCTTTGTTATTCATTACAGATAATGCACCAATTAGCCTAGTGTTTGCAACTGATGTGTACAAGATATCTGCATCAAGATATTTTGCAAGTTTTTCTGCTTTTGTCTTGGCATACCCCATTGGAACTAAAGCTATACTATCATTGACTCTAATGTAGACTCCAAGGTTTGGTCCACGATATACATCAGACTTGAAAATATCCATTCTCCAAATTGATCGTAGATCGTTATGAACGTAAGGAAATTACTCTTAGTAATTTGATCTTAGAGTAATAATTACTATTAATTCTGGTCTAGCTTTAAATAACATCTGAATTGAAATTGCTTTATGCCAATAGCAGAAAATTTCCCAGAAGGTCTAAAACCGTTAGGAAAAATCTCAATTTCAGATGGCAATTTTCATATCATGTGGGGTCCAGGTAAAAAGACAAATGTTGATGGCTCACAAGCCGAAGTGTTTGCAGATGCAGATGTAATAGCAGCATATGCAACAAGAGGCGAAGAACAAGTTCCTTTAGGTATTAGTGGTACTATGGTTGCAGTTGATTGGGATTCTTGTGTTGCAGATGGTGCATGCATAGAGGCATGCCCAGTACAAGTATTTCAGTGGTATAGAACAGAAAAAGATATTCCCGCAAAAGATGTCATTGGACAAACCTTTGAGGGAACAGGAAGTGATGTTAAAGATGAAAGAAAAGATCTAACTGACAAGGCAGATCCAATCAGAGAACATGATTGTATTTGGTGTATGGCATGTGTATCGGTATGTCCTCCTCAGGCCATCAAAGTTGATCAGTCAAATGTGGAAGCACACGAAAATGCAGCTAAAACTCTATAAATAAAAGATTTAGTCCCGACTAATTTCGTCTAGATTTAAATAATATTCTAAAATTATCTTATCATGGCAGATCTAGTTATACCAGAAGACTTTTGTCAAACAGGAAAACCAGTAGGAAAGACAAGTCATTCAGATGGCGAGAATTTTCACTGGATCTGGGGCAAAGGAAATCCAAAAGGCTCAGCATTCGATAATGATGATGTCAAGGCAGCTTATGAAGAAAGAGGAGAAAAACAAGTTCCTCTTGGAATTCATGGAACAACTGTCGCAGTAGATTGGGATTCATGTGTTGCAGCCGGTGAATGCTTTGGTGTATGTCCTGTTCAAACTTTTCAATGGTATAGAACAGAAAAAGATATTCCAGCAGCAGACTGTTTAGGTGAAACATTTGAAGGCACTGGTCTTACAGAGGCAACTGAAAGATTAGACTATACAGACAAATCACAACCAATCAGAGAACATGATTGTACAATTTGTATGGCCTGTCAAGAAATTTGTCCTCAAGGAGCTATTCGAATTGAAGCAGCTAACTTGGAATGGCATGAGAAAGCAGCTGGTACCTATGTAAAAATGGAATCAAGCGGTGGACCTCACCAACACGACTAAAGAATTTTTTTCTTTTTTCTTATTTTTCTATTTTATATCAACAAATTTTAATCACTTTTTTACATCATTTTTTGCAGAGGTCGCCTAGCTCGGTAGGGCGCGGGCCTTGAGAGCCTGTGTGCGCAAGCATACGGGGGTTCAAATCCCTCTCTCTGCGTTTTTATTTTTGATACTTTGCAATGCAGAAGTTTTGACGGTTTATTAGATAAGTAGTAGTGATAGTAACATGGCACAACAACTATCAAAAAAACAAAGCTGTCCAAGATGTGGTAAAACTAAACTAATCACTGATGAAGAAACAGCTGAACTATTTTGTGGCAAGTGTGGATTTGTAATTACTGATAGAGTAGAAAATAGTGGACCTGAAAGAACATTTTCAGATAGTTCTACAAACAAATCTAGGACTGGAGATAGAGCATCATTAACAAGACATGATCAAGGACTAAGTACAATAATTAATCCAATTAACAAAGATTCTTCTGGAAATCCATTATCCACATCCATGAAGTCATCAATTAAGCGATTAAGGATTTGGGATAGTCGAAGTCGCACCAAAGATTCCACTGATAGAAATCTTCAACAAGCATTAGGCGAACTCCTCAAAATGAAAGAGAAATTATCTTTATCTGATCCTATAGTTGAAAAGGCAGCTTACATTTACAGAAAAGCTCTAGAGAAGAAACTTGTTAGAGGTAGATCAGTTTCAGCATTAATAGCTGCAACACTTTATGCTGCATGCCGTGAGTCTGGTACTCCTAGAACTCTTAATGATATTTCAAGTACAATTAATATTACAAGAAAAAATCTTGCAATTTGTTACCGACTAATTGTAAAAGAATTAGACTTGAAGATGCCTGTAGTTGATTCAGTTCAATGTATTGCACGAATTGCAAGTCAGATAGGTTTATCAGAAAAAACTAAACGTCATGCAGTGAAGATTCTCAAAAAAGCAGAAGAAAATCAAGTTGTATCTGGAAAAGATCCAATGGGATTAGCAGCATCTGCATTATATCTTGCAAGTATTGAAACTGATGAGAATACAACACAAAAAACACTTGCCATAGCTGCAGGTGTTACTGAGGTAACAATTAGAAATAGATGTAAAAGTCTAAAATCTTTAGGCTCTTTGAGTTAACTTTCTAATTTTGCAAGTTCTGCTAGCATTGCAGATAGCTGAATTTCAGAATTTGCTCCAACTAAAATTCTATAATCATACTTTGCAATTACTTGTAAAATATCTGATAGTTTATCATGTTTTGATTTAAAAACGGCTGAATTGAGATATTTTAAGAAATCTGATTCAGACATTCCATAAACTTTGATTAACTCTATCATCTTTTCTCTTGCTTCTGCAACATTTCCTGATAATGCAATTTTTAGAACATCATCTACATCACTAGTTTTTGTTAACCCAGCTGATGCCTTTACATTTGCTTCTGTAATTCCACCAAGACTTGCTGTTGCTTGCATTAGATTAATTGCATGTCTCAAATCCCCTTCTGAATAATCATAAATTTCCTTTAGTCCTTTTTTGTCTGCTTTTATTTTTTCTTTTTTGGCAATCTCTTCTAGTCTAGCAATAACATCTTCTTCAGGAACTGATGTAAACTTGAAAGTTGCACATCTACTTTGAATTGGATCTATTATTTTAGATACATTATTTGCAATTAGAATAAATCTACAAATTTTTGCTGTATCTTCAATAATTCGTCTAAGTGCAGTTTGAGCATCTGAAGTCATTTCATCTGCTTCATCTAAAATAATAATCTTGAATGGAACATCTACCATTCCTGCGTATCTTGAAAATTTCTTTACTTTTTCTCTAACCATTCCAATTCCTCTCTCATCAGATGCATTTAGCTCAAGAGTATAGTCTTTAGCATACTCTCCCAAAATTTGTCTTGAAATACATAATGCAGTACTAGTTTTACCTACCCCTGCAGAACCAGAAAATAACAAGTGAGGCATATCTGTTGGGTCTTTGATTAGTGCTTCTAGGCTACCGATAATCTCTGTCTGATTTACAATCTCTGAGAGTTTTGTTGGTCGATATTTTTCTACCCACATACCAGTTGCAGTCATGAGTTCTTTAGGTTCAATTCCCATTAATAAATCCGAATTGGTTATTGTGATATGCCATAGATTAAAATTAAATCAGTCACATTTTCCATGCGATCAGCCTGAGGTTAATTAGGATCAATTGATCTCACTAAATTGTTAATAGAATTGATCGATCCGGTACTTGAGGATCTTCAAGACGATAAGTGATCTCGCATGGAAATAGATAAGATAGAAAAAGTGCATTCAATTGGACATCGCCTAAAGGATGCTAAAGTTACAGTTGCACGTGATTTTAAATTCAATGTTGCAGGAATAAAGATTGAAGGAACTCAAGGTGAGGTAAATAATATGCCTCAGTGGGTAGGAAATATACTATCTGATAATAATTTGGCAACAATAGATTCCCCAGATATGGTTACTGAATTAAAACAAGCATTATCAAAAGAAAAAATAGTTGGACAATATGATATTTCTACACTTGATCCTCACTTTTACATTAAACTAAAAGCATCAATGCAGACATTAAACCGTGATGACTTTGATCGTGTTGAGAGTATGATGTTAGAATTATTTAGAATGAGACGAGGTAAACTAGTAAAACTTGCAGACTCTAGTAATCTCAATTCAGAATTGTACAACAAGTTAACTGTTGAAGAAAATATTTTCTTTAAAACAATTTATGAGAATAGCTTAGAGTTTGAAAAACAAATTAAAGGAGATTTAAATGAGCAAAACTGAGGAAGTAACTTATTCTCCATCAGGACTATCTGATAAAGTAAAAGACTTTTTGATAAGATACAAAGACAAATTTGGTAATTACAAGTACGTTGATGCAATTGATTCAATGATGCCTAAACGTGCAAAATCTATTCATGTAGATTACAATGATTTGGTAGTTGAACCTGAATTTGAAAAAATATTCTCTGCAAATCCCGATCAAATACTTGATGCATTCTCTAGAGCAATCAAAGAAGCCCTACAAACAAGATTTCCTGACTATGCTGAAAAGATCAAAGATGAAGTTCGTGTAAGAATAGTAAATTATCCACTTGAAAGAAGTCTAAGACAAATCAATGCTGAAACTATTGGAAAACTTACTAGCGTATCTGGAATGGTAGTTAGAGCATCAGAAGTAAAACCTCTTGCAAAAGAACTGGTATTTGTTTGTCCTGATGAGCATCAAACTAAAGTAATTCAACTAAAGGGAATGGATGTTAAAATTCCTGTTGTATGTGATAATCCAAATTGTAAACATAGAGACTTTGAACTAAAACCTGAGGCAAGCAAGTTTATTGATTTTCAGATTCTTAGATTACAAGAACTTCCTGAGGATTTACCTCCAGGACAACTTCCTCATTATATTGACGTCAATACTAGGCAGGATTTAGTTGATAATTCAAGGCCTGGGGATAGAATTATCCTTACTGGAGTAGTTAGAGTAGAACAAGAATCAGTTGCAGGAATTCAGAGAGGTCATAGTGGATTATATCGATTAAGAATTGAAGGAAATAATATTGAATTTTTAGGTGGACGTGGTTCTAAAACTGACAGAAAAATAGAAAGAGAAGAAGTTTCCCCTGAAGAAGAAAAAATGATCAAAGCATTAAGTCAAAGCCCTGAAGTATATCATAGACTAATTGATTCATTTGCTCCTCATATTCAAGGACACGAGTTAATCAAAGAAGCTATTTTATTACTTATTGTTGGTTCTAATCAAAGACTATTAGGTGATGGAAGTAAAATTAGAGGCGATATCAACGTATTTCTAGTTGGAGATCCTGGTACTGCAAAAAGTGAGATGCTAAAGTTCTGTGCAAGAATTGCACCAAGAGGTTTGTATACTTCTGGTAGAGGTTCAACAGCTGCAGGACTTACAGCTGCTGTAGTTAAAGACAAAACAGGAATTATGATGTTAGAAGCAGGTGCAGTTGTACTTGGTGACCAAGGCCTAGTAAGTATAGACGAATTTGATAAGATGAAACCAGAAGATAGAAGTGCTTTACACGAAGTTATGGAACAACAATCAGCAAGTATTGCAAAAGGTGGTATTGTAGCTACACTAAATGCTAGAACTTCAATTTTAGCTGCAGCAAACCCAATGTATGGAAAATATGATCCTTTCAAAAACATTACAGAAAATGTAAACTTACCAATTCCACTACTTACAAGATTTGACTTGATCTTTGTTGTAAGAGATATCCCATCTAAAGAAAAAGATGAAAGAATTGCTAGACACATTATTGAATTACATACTCCTCAAGGAACTGACCAACATTCTGTAATTGATGTTGATTTACTAACAAAATATCTTTCATATGCAAAACGCGGTACTCCTGAATTAACAAAAGAGGCTGAAGAAAAAATTCTTGCATATTACCTTCAGATGAGAAACGTAGAATCTGAAGAGATGATTACAGTCACACCAAGACAACTAGAGGGAATTATTAGACTCTCTACAGCAAGAGCAAGATTACTCATGAAAGACAAGGTAGAAGAAGAAGATGCTGATCGTGCAATCTTCCTAATTGAGAGTATGCTTCAGGATGCAGGAGTAGATGTCAATACTGGAAAGGTAGACCTTGGAGTGTTGCAAGGAAGACCAAGAAGTGAGGTTTCAAAGATGCAATTATTCATGGATGTTCTCAAAGGACTTGAAGGTGATAATAAGGTGCCAGTAGAAGAAAAGACATTTGTCAAAGAACTTGAAAAGAGTGAAAAATTCACTGAAGAGGAAGCAAGAAATTACATTCGAAGAATGCTTAGAGAAGCATCTATTTATGAATCAAAACCCGGTCATTATAACCGAGTATGAAAATAGAAAATCTAAATCTTCCTGACTCTGCAATTGAATTTCTAA
>JAMHKW010000050.1:0-5048 GCA_028439805.1 Candidatus Nitrosopumilus sp.
TTTAAAAAAAATTATTCGTAAAGCATTAGTTCTTTTTCTTCTAATAATGAATGTAAATTATGAACAGAGCGATATACATCTGATTCTTTTTTAGCTCCAGTACATACCAGTTTTCCTGATGCAAATAATAATATCACCGTTTTTGGATCGAGCATTCTGTGAATAAGTCCAGGAAACTGTTCTGGTTCATACATACTTCTTGGTAATGTCCTTGCTGCTTTTTCTAAATGAATTTTTCCACCAAGATTAATTGCAGCTACTATATTTTGAACTGTGATTACTGCATCTTTTTTTACTTTGACTTTTCCCTTTCTTAGTTTTTGAACTACTGTATTTACAGCTTTGATTGCCATATCTTCAGATTTAGCTCCAGTACATACCATTTTTCCTGTTCTGAAAATTAATGTTGCAGTTCTAGGAATCTTTAATCTAAAAACAAGTCCAGGAAACTGTTCTGGATGATATTCAGTATCTGGAAATTTTTTTGTAATTTCAATTAGATCTAGTTTTTGGTCAACTGATGCAGATGCAACTACATTTTCAACACTAACGATGGGCTTTGTCTGAGGCATGCCATGGGACTTTAAATAGCCCTTTATATATACTAGTCATACTTTGACTGAAAATTTGAGTTAATGATGTCCAATCCATTGATAACGATATTCTTCATCAATTATATCAATTACAATCTCTTTGTTTTTGATTTTTGTTTTAGGAATCTCTATCTCAAAGAATCCTAATTGACCCTTGTATGGAATCGGAATTTTAAATGATTTTACATTTTTTAACTTAAACCCATAAGTTTTATTACAAAAATTTTTTGAAGATAAATGAAATTTTTGTTCTGCCTTTATTTCCTTAATTGAATTATATTTTTTGACCTCATAAATTTCTGCTTTACCAATAATTGCACCTGTAACTAATTTTTTATTTATTTTTAATCTTTTACAATCTTCTGTTCTTATTTTTAATGGAGCATGAATCAAAAATTCTCCACGAAAGTTTGTATTCCAATTTCTTAACTCGATAATTTTTTTACCAGAAATTATTAAATCTGCAAATGGTTGGGATATTGAAAGACATTTCAAGATTTTCTTTCTTCAGGCATCTCATTCTCTAGCTATTTGAATCAATTTAGAAGGATCTTTATTTCTCCCTTCAGGCAACTGTGTTATACCTCCATTCAAACTTTCAGTTACAATTCCTTTGGATGCAAGTACCTTGGTGGCCATCAGCGATGTATTTCCTGCCATACAAATTAACAATGATTTACCTTTAGACCCTTGTAGTTCTACATTCAACTCATCTGGAATTTGTTGTGTTGATAATAGTTGATTTATTGTACTTGCCTTTGGTATAGAAATCTTATTTTTATCTACCCCAAGAGATTTTGCAATTAACTCTATTCCTTCTTCACGTGGAGTATACTGAGTATGAACCCAAATTATTTTATCATAATCATTTGCACTTGTTGTAGCTTCATCTAATGAAACTTGAACACGTTGATTATTTGACATTGCTTCTAGATTCTTTCTATATTTTTCTATTCCATCAGCAACAATTACAACAAATTTCCCACCTCCATTAGAATCTGCCATAACTAGCACTTGATAAAGCGCAAGAGCAGTACTTTCACCTATGTTATGACCTTTGTCTACAAAAAACTTCAGAAGGTGTTTTGCCTGCTCAAAATCTACCTCATGTTCTCCGGCATATTTTTCAGGCTCATATAGTTTCAATCCAGATGCTTTGTCTTTTGTCCTAATCCCAGCAACATCTTGACCAGCAGGTGGAAAAACTACATGCACCGATTTTTTTGCATATTTTTCAAATACATATCTACTCAGACCCCCTGAAGTACCGCCCGTACCAAAAGCACAAACAATTTCAAAATCTTCTAGTGAATTATCGTTTTCATGTAATTGTTGGTCAATCTCAGATGCTGTGACAGTTCTGTGAACATCAATATTCAATTCATTGTCATATTGCTCTGGGCAGAATAATCCGTATATCTTAGCAAGTAATTTTGCTAGATTTATGATATCTTGTTTAACTAAAAGTGATTCTATTTCAGAATTATTATCATCAAAAATAGTAGGATCAAAATTAAGTTCAGATAATTGTGAGCGAATATTTACAGCTGTAGCTTTTGCAGTTAGAAGATCTGCTGCACCATCTTTCATTCCAGGAGCAGGACAAATATCCATATCAAGATCTATAATTCGTATGTTTTCATTTCTTAATTCCTTGAAAACTCCTTCTTGCAACTTTCTTGATACAAGTGACACCACAACTAACCCAAGTTTTGATAATAGTCCAAGGGCTATTCCAAAATTACCTGAAGTTGCCTCAATTATTGTTTGTCCACTTTTTAGCTTACCTGTAATAATAGCGTCATGCATTATGTGAACTGCTGCTCTGACTTTGATTGAACCAGTTGGTAAATTAGAATCAAATTTACCAAAAACTTTCAGATCCATATTTGTGAAATCTGTTTTGTATACACTTTTAGCACATTCTTTCAAATCCTCAGTAAGATCAGTAAGCGGTGTTGCATTAACAATTTTTGTTTCTTCTAGATGCGGAACTTTATTCCATATCTCTAGTTCAAAGCGTTCAAGCAAATTATTATCAATATTGTTTTCCAAAAATCTAACTCCTGTGCAAATATCTATTCTAAGCTCATATAAAATATCTGATAGAATTATCCTTCTAAAATATGAATTACTTTGCTTGGAATATCATTTAGTCTGCTTACTGCCAAAGTTTTTTCATATCCTAAATGTCTAAGATTATTTGCAATAGCAGTAGCTCTTACAGTATTTGGACCAAGGCCCAAGGCTACCATATTGATGCCTAAACTTTTGAGAGATTTTGTCATATTTCTAACTGCATCTGGGTCTGATGGTTCTCCATCAGTTAGTGTTAAAAAAATGTCTGGTCTTTTTGATTGTAAAATTGGAAACATTTTATCATATACTTCTGCTAATGGTGTTGATCCATTTGCAACAATCTGTGCTAATCGTTTTGAAGTAATATTATTCCATTTAATATTATCTGGTTTTATAGACCAACAAACAACTGATCTATTTTGAGTACTAAACGCATAAACTGCAAATTTTACTTTAAGATAAGCTAATACTTCACATAATGCGAGAGTTGCTTTTTTGTATTCTAAGGCCTCAGATGAAATACTTGAAGAATGATCTAGTAAAATCACAATTTTTGTTTTAATAGATTTTTTTACATCTGTAAAAAATGGTTCATGACCTTCTATGTAATTTTCTTCATCAAATTCATCTCCAGTTCTTAGATGTTGTTCTTTCCAACCATATTTCCATTCTTTAAATTTTATTTTTAATCCATTGATTAAACTCATATCATAGATTACTGTTTCATCAACATTTTTTGTAGATGGAACTTGAATTCCTACTGGTTCTGGCGTTAATCCTTTATTTTCTGTTTTTTTATTTTCATCAAGTAATACTTTGTATTCATCATACACATTGTCTCCACTTACTGAAGCTTTAGGATCAACTGAACCAAAATCACCCTCTTTGTTTTTAGAAATTATTTTTAAAAACTTTAAAAGTTCTTTTTCAGACATTACCATTCCAGCTTTCATAAAAGGTAAAGATACTGGTATTGTTAAAAGAGAATCAATATCTAAAATTTTAATAATTTCACTTACACTTTTTTCAAGCCAATCAGTATCATATTTTTCTACAATTGCTTTATCAACATTTTTTTTTGCAAATGCAGATGCTTTTTTTATTTTTTCAAAATGGCTTGATTGAATTTCTCCTTTTATTGTCCCAAACATGAAATATTGATAAAATGCCTCTACTATCCTTGCTTTTCCATAAACTGTGTGAAGTTGAGGTCTTGAGACTAACATGTAGGCGTAATTGAATATGATTTCATCATCCATTCCTTTCCAAATTTTTCTTCCTAATTGTTCAACTCTTTGTGTTTCCATTGTATTAAGAATGAATCCAAATGCATGATCATTGCTGAGAATCTTTTTACAAAATTTTATTCTCATTGCCTCATACCACAACGATGTTCTAAACTGACGATATTTTTGAAAATTATTCCCAATTCTTTTTTCAAGCGGTGTTAGGATTACTTTATTTTCTTTTAGTCTTGTTTTTGTTTCCATCTTATCTGAAATTTCAATTATTATGTTGTCTTTTTCTGACCATCTTCTTACGAGAAAAGTAGCAATTTCTACTAGAGATTCATTTTGAAGTTGAATTGTTTGCATTTAATTACCAAACATTGAAGTTATGATGTCGCTTACTTTTTGATATTCAATATTTCCCCATTGTGTGTAAACATTTCCAAAAACAAACTTTGCTGCATCTTTTGCAGACATTTCTTTATCTAATAATTTTCCAAATGCAATAGTCTCTCTTAAACTAGGTGAATAAAATAACTCTTCAACTGCAGCAGCTTGTCTAAGTACATTTGCCAATTTTATTGCTTGAATAATTTCTGATTCATGTTCTCCAGAAACATGTTTTTTGACAATTTCTAACTCTATGTCTTCTGGTGGATATTCTAATCTAATTCTTACTGGAAATCTGCTTAAAATTTGTGGTGGAAGTTCTTTTGTTCCACTATGTGTTAATGGATTTATAGTTGCAACTACAAACCAATTTTCTTTTGCAATGATTTCTTCTCCTGATGATTCTTTTAGTACAATTTGTCGTCTATCATCTAATGCTTCATCAAGTCTAAGTAAAACATCTGCTTCAGCTGAATTGATTTCATCCAAATAAAGCATGTTTCCTTCTCTCATTGATTTTATCAAAATTCCTTCATCAAAACTCACAGTTCCATCAGTTAGTGTTTTTGATCCAATTAGGTGACTTTCTCTAGTTCTGAGACTGAAATTAATGGATTCTAGATTTGTATTCCTGTTTTTTGCAAAATCTCTGACTAAAGATGTCTTTCCAGTTCCTTTTGGTCCTATAATGAGTACAAAAAGACCTGCATCAAATGCCTTATTTAGAATCTGAATTGAATTATTCCAATCAAGATAT
>JAMHKW010000050.1:5058-8236 GCA_028439805.1 Candidatus Nitrosopumilus sp.
ATGTTCTCATTGATTTCAACAATATGTCATATTAGATCTAACTTCCAAATGCTTCTTTTGTATCAATCATGTGCCAAAAGCTTCTACTTTTGTAAATGCTGCATCCATTCTTTGATGAAGTATTTTATTCCAGTCACCAAATCCTGTAGGATCTTTTGGGTAATTATTGTAATGTTCAACTAACCATTGATTTTCTTTTGATGTGAACCTTAATCCATCTGCAACAGTTTTATTCATTGCACCTCTGATAATCATTCCAACTTTTCCTAATCCTGAGAAGTCAGGATGTTCTCCTTTACTGATTGACTCAGCATCAAGTTTACCCAAAAAGTGTTTCATTCCATAACTGATTTGTTCATTAGACATTTGTTGAATTAATCGTCTAAAGAGTTCAAGACCTGCAGTTTTGTATCCATACTCTTTGATGTAATCTAAATTGTATTGCCAAAGACTAGCTTCTGAAACATCATTTGCTTCTAATGCTTGAGCTACATTGTTTCCTAAAATTGTACCTGCAATTAAAGCTGGTCCAATTCCACCTGCATCAATTGGTTTTGGCATCCATGCAGAATCGCCAACCATCATATACCCGCCAGATACCATGCAATCATTTTGTCTTCTAACTGAAACTTGGAATATTCCTGAATTATTGTTAATGTCTTGATCTTCTTCAGATAACTTTGCGTTTTTGATTGCAGTATTCCTATGAAGATATTCTTTCATTAATGATTCAACATTATCTTTCTTACCTAGTCTTTTGTTTCTTCTATCTAACAGAGATTTTTCTACTCCTAAACCAATGTTGACTTTGGTTTCTCCCTTTGGAAATACCCATCCATATCCACCTGGTGCAATATCTTGATCTAAATGAATAATACAATAATCTGGATCAAATTCAGTAAGATCTTTTTGTCCAGGTTCGAAATGCATGATGTACCTTCCAGTTGATTCTAAATCTCTTCTATCGATTCTCTTTTCTACTTTGGTTGAGTTTTGAAGTCCATTTCTAAGCATGGATGTAACCCCTGTTGCATCAATTACAATTCTTGATGTTTTCTTGAATGGTTGTTTTGTTTTGTTATCTACTCCTTGAGCCCCCACTGCTTGTTGTCCTTCATAAATTAGACCTGTTAGATTAATTTCATATTCAAACTCTATTCCCATTTTCTTACATCTTTCATTTTGAATTTCTGGCAGCTTTTGACGATTTAACATAAATCCATCACCATCAAAAGGAATTGAAGTTTCTTTATCTGGTGACAATGCCATGACTCCTTTTACGTCATGTTCAATTTCAGGTCTGGTCCATTCAACTTTGATTCTTTCTGACATGAAATCAACTGCTTCTTTGGAACATGCATCTCCACATACCCAACCTGCTAATGATTTTCTACCTGGCATAAATTCCGTATTTCTATCTATTACCAAAATTTTCAGATTTTGATTTGAATAATGAGAAATAGATTGTGCTGTAATTGTCCCTGCAAGTCCTCCACCCGCTACAATAACATCGTAATCTGCCACGATAATGAGGTTTGTCTATCCGTATTTAAAATAATACCATGATAAGATGCAAGGAATTCTTACAATGAAGTCTAATGATCGATTCAAAAATGGGGTCGGTTCGTCGCGGCTTCTTCAAGGCTTTCGCTCAGACTGGAGCGGCTAATATTTCCTCATTCCCAAATTAAATAATTTTGTTATTCCTATTTAATCTAGTTGGCAATTTGAAAAATCTCTGTAAATGTTTTGATTGTATCTTTTTTGTTGTAAATTGGTGTATGAATTTTTATTTTTATTGGCTCTTTTTCTTCAAATGTGATGTTTCCTTTGATTAATTCTTGTTTATCTAACCTCATGTGAAATCTGGAATCTATTGTTCTTTCTTCAATTTCTTCAACTAATTCATTGATCTGTTCAATTGATAATAATTCTAAGAGTTTTTTAATAAAATTTTGAGCCTCTTTTTTTACAATTTTTGCATTTAACATGATTATTGGATTATCAAAATGTCCTGTAGTTTCATGAATTATGAAATTTTCTTCTTTTATCTCTAGTACTTCTTCAAAAGCCTGGAATATTTTTGAAATATTTTCAGTTGCATGAATAATTACATCAACAGTTACTTCTATCTTATCAATCATAATTGTAAAAGAATAACACTAGTTGTTTATGCTTCAAGTAATATTGTTTCTTTGTCTGCAGTTCTAATGAGTTTTACTTTCTCAAGACCTACATGTCTTACTCTGATGACTTTCTTGAATGCTGCCATGATATCTGAATTTATCTTACTATAACAAGTAGCTTGGACAAATTGTTCGACTGTCATATCTGGAACTGTTTTGTTAATTACATCCCTTGCAATTAATCTAAGAGCATGTTGTCTAGATGTATTTAGTTGTCTATGTGTAAGAGCAATTACTTTGACTCTAAAGATATACCCATCTTTAGTTTTGATATCGATGATAAAATTAATTTTTGATGATCCACGTCTAACTAAACTACGCAAAAATTCTTTTGAATACTCAAATCTCTTGAAAATTGTTGATGCTTTATCCCCATCAATTTTATTAATCTGGAAATACATTTTGTATTGATGTTGTGAAGGATCTCCTTTTAGTATGTCATATAGTGTTACTTCTAAAACTCTACCTACTGCATTTTCATCATCTGTAATTGGAACATATGCAATTGGAACATTGTTAAATGAATCTGGAGCATCTACTGTGACCCAGCGTTTTTCTCTCCACTTGTCTTTTACTCGACCTTTTCTACGTGCCAATTATTATCGACCTTTGAACCCAAAATATAAGGGTATGTTACTAGATCTCAGTTTTTCCCATGTAACTTTGTAAAACTTGAGGAATTCTAATATGGCCATCTTTTGTTTGAAAATTCTCCATTATAGATACTAACACTCTCGTTGTAGCAACAAGAGTGCTGTTAAGTGTGTGTACATATTGTGTATCTTCATTTGTTTTATCTCTAAATCTGATTTTCAATCTTCTTGCTTGATAGTCTAAACAATTTGAGCAAGAAACAATTTCTCTATATGCATTTTGTCCTGCCATCCATGCTTCAATATCATATGTCTTTGCTGAAACTTTTCCCATATCTCCAGTTGATAGTAACATTACTTTATGTGGGATTTCTAATTTCTTATAAAATTCTTCAACAA
>JAMHKW010000051.1:0-7948 GCA_028439805.1 Candidatus Nitrosopumilus sp.
ATGAAAGAAGATGCAGAAATCATTCATGAAAAATACAAGTAAAAACTTGTATCATTAGATGAAACAGAAAGTGACATCAAAGCTAAACTTGAAGAAAGATTGACTGAGTTAAATGACGAAATAAAGTCTGCAAAGATGTTAACATTCGATGCAAAAGTACAATGCAAGAGCAATGAAATCTCTGATGCAACATTTGATTCTGTGAAATCATGCACAACTGAGGTAATTGAGCGTGTTTCTCACGAAATAGCAGAAATATCAAATGTAAAGAGTAGAATTGCAGATCTTGAATTAGAAGTGCAAGAAATCGAATCCCCTCCACAACAAAACATCCAAGAATCCGCCGTTTCATATCTTGAGACTCCTGAACCACAACAAGTAGTTCAGACCATACTTCCAGAAGTACCAACAGAACCTGTAGCCATAAATTCAGAACCAGTTAAAGTAGAGGCTACTCCAACACCCGAACATTCAGATATGCCTGAAGTTTCATTTGACTTTCCAGAACCACCCAAACAGGTGACCGCAGAAACTCCAAAAGAAGACAATGACAATGACTGGCTTGCTAGAATGGAAGTACAATAATTTTTTTATTTTTTTCTTTAACATTTAGAAAGATCTAAATTCATACACTTTTTGATGTCTGAGACTTATAATATTGGACTTGGAAACAATGACTCTGAAATAAGAAAAAAAGCAAATTCTGATTTTTTATCTTTTTGGGATGAACAAGCAAAGAATCTTTCTTGGTTTTCCCCTTGGGAGAAGACCTTGGATTGGCATCCTCCATTTGCAAAGTGGTTTGTTGGGGGCACAATTAATGCCTCATATAATGCCCTAGATGTGCATCAAAATGACAAATCTGCCAAACCTGCCATTCTATGGGAGGGAGAAAACGGTGAATCTAGAATACTCACATATCGTGATTTATTGATTCAAGTAAAAAAATTTGCAAATGTTCTAAAGTCATTAGGTGTTCAAAAAGGAGATCGGGTAACTATCTATCTTCCTATGGTGCCAGAACTTCCAATTGCAATGTTGGCATGTGCAAGAATTGGTGCCACTCATACCGTAGTCTTTTCAGGTTTTAGTGCATTATCGATTAAAGATAGAATTGATGATTCAAAATCTAAAGTTATCATTACAGCTGATGGTGGATATCGAAGAGGAAAAATTGTCAAGCTCAAAGAAGTAATTGATGAAGCAATCAAAGATCTTAATTTTGTAGAACATGTTATAGTTCTTGAAAGAACAAAAAATAAAATCTCAATGACATTAAAAGATAAACTTTGGAATGACTTGATGAATGATGCATCTGATTCTTGTGATGCAGAAAAATTAGATAGTAATCACCCTCTTTACATTTTATACACATCAGGTACTACTGGAAAACCAAAAGGAGTTTTACACGGAACTGGTGGGTATATGACACATTTGTATTCTACTTTCAAATGGGCATTTGACATTAAAGATTCTGATGTGTTTTTTTGTACTGCTGATATTGGTTGGGTTACAGGTCATAGCTATGTTGTTTATGCTCCATTACTTCATGGTGCAACTGAAATAATGTATGAGGGTGCACCTGATTATCCTGATGAATCAAGAATGTGGGATATTTTACAAAAATACAAAGCTACAATCTTCTATACTACTCCTACTGCGCTTAGAATGTTTATGAAATTTGGAGATGATATTCCAAACTCTTTTGATCTTTCTTCATTAAGATTACTTGGTACTGTGGGGGAACCAATTAACCCCGAAGTTTGGAAATGGTATTTTAAAATTATTGGAAAGGAAAAATGCCCAATTATTGATACATGGTGGCAAACTGAAACTGGCGGAATGCTAATTTCTCCATTGCCTGGTTTGGAGACAATTCCTCTAAAGCCTGGCTCTGGAACGCGTCCAATTCCAGGCGTAAATATAGCTGTAGTTGATGAAAATGGGCTTGATGTTGCCCCCAACACAAAAGGCTATCTTGTGATAAAAGATCCTTGGCCTGGAATGCTTTTGACATTATGGAATGATGATGAAAAATACGAGTCTGTTTACTGGTCAAAATATGAAAACTGTTACTATCCAGGTGATTATGCACTAAAAGATGAGGATGGGTATCTTTGGCTACTTGGACGAGCAGATGATATTCTCAAAGTAGCAGGTCACAGAATTGGAACTGCAGAACTTGAAAGTAGTATTGTATCTCATAGTCATGTCGCAGAATCTGCAGTATGTGGAATTCCAGATGAGATAAAAGGTGAAGTGATAATTGCGTTTGTTGTACTAAAACAAGGAGTTACAATGAATTCTAATAATTTGGAAAAAGAAATTTCAAATAAAATACGAAATGATATTGGTGCCATTGCAACTCCTAAACAAATCTATTTTGTTTCAAAACTACCAAAGACACGTAGTGGAAAAATTATGCGAAGACTTCTAAAAGCAATTGTGAATAATGAGAAAATTGGTGATGTTAGTACTCTAGAAGATGGTGCTGCAGTATCTGAAGTTCAAAGTGCATTTGATGAACTCCAAACCTCGATTCAAGAAAAATCTAAATAATTAACTATCTTTTTTTAATTCTTTTAAATCAACACGTAAAAGCATATCAAACATTTGTTTTAATCCATCGTATTCTGATTTTGAGTTTTCATCTAATTGGTCATACTCTTTTTCTTTAATTTCATCTAGTCTATTATTTGCTTCACTGAAAAATTTATTATATTCTGTTATTTTTTCATCAGTCATTTGTGTTAAATCCAAGATTACAGTATTGCTTCCAAGCATATTTTTATTTTCATCATAAAGACTTGTTGCTTGTAATAATCCTGAAAAAGTACTTCCATCCTGTCTTTTGAATGTGATCTTTCTATTCGTTACTTTTCCTGTTTCAAACCATGTTTTTAGAGAGTCATTCATGGTTTCCCATGCTTCTTTAGGCACATGCTCAAAAATTGACTTACCTAAAATCTCTGATTTTACATATCCTAGATTTGCAGCATATGTGGAATTACAGTCAAGAATTATTCCAATTGAATTTATTCTTCTCCACATTACAGGAGCATCTTTGAGAATTTTTCTTGCTTCAGTTTGATGCATTTTTAAAATTAGATTGACTAGTTATTAAATTGAAATCTTTTCAAAACCATTGATCTAGATTCTGACTCTTTTTCTCTAGTGCTTTTTTTAGTCTATTCAGAGTTGACTGTATTCTATCTTCTGAAAAACTTCGCTCTTTTACTAAATAATTTGTAATTGCATCATAATCTACTTTCTCAAAAATAATTTCATCTACATCAGTTACATCTGGGTCCAAAAATATTTTTCTTATCTGTTGAAAATCTATCTCTTGTAATTGCTCTTGGATTTGTGGAATGTCTTCTAATCTTGAATGTTGTTTTATCATTTTAAGTGCAGTTTTTGGACCTATTCTTTCAAATCCATTTGGATTAAAATCAGTACCAATTAAAATTCCAATATCTACAAGTTCTTCTCTAGTTAATCCCAATCCATCTAGTGTTTTTTGTGTTTCAATTATCTCTGGGACAATATCGATGTAGGTATTTTTATTTGGTATTTTTCTTCTTCCACTATTTGTAAAATTTCTTACTAGTCTTTTTGCACCACATAAAATGGAATCAAAATCTTGACTTGCAGAAGCATATGCTTGGCCTGTGTTTGTTAGGTGTGCGGCAGTTGCTTCTCCTTCTGATGCAGCTTCAATGTATGGAATCCCAAAATATGTTAAAAGTTGTTTTGACTCTTTTACCATTCCATCTCTCATACTAGTTGTTTGTTGAGCATATTTTCTTGCATCTTCCATATTTCCTTCTGCAATTGCTTTTTCATATTTGACTGTAGCATCTTTTTTGATCTGTTTTCTACGTTCAATTTCTGCTGTTTTTAGTGATGGTGGTTTTCCATCAAAGACATACACTGGTTTTATCCCTAAAGATAGAAAGTTGACATTTCTATACAAAAGACCACTTAGATGACTTGTAATTCGACCTTCTGAATCTGCTAGCTGTAATCCATCTGGGCCTCTAATGCTTGCTAAAAATTGGTATATCGCATTGTATGCATCAATTGCAATTATCTTAGTTGAAAATGCTTCTAGACTTGTTTTCTCTCTTACTACCAAGTCCTTTAGATTTAGTCCCATAGGAGTTTGTTGTATTTTTATGCTATTTTGTGTTTTTCCTTTATTTTTGATCGATATTTTTCATAATAAAATAAAATCAAAGAACAAATCAAAAAGAAATTCAAAGATATTGTTTTTGATGTTGGTGTAATGTTGCATTCTTGATATTCTAATTTGCTTTATTATGGAGAAAATAAAAGACTAGATGCCGGGGTAGCCAAGTGGTAAGGCGGCCGTCTCGAAAACGGCTACGCGCAAGCGTGCAGGGGCTCGAATCCCTTTCCCGGCGTTGATCTTTTAATTTACAATCTCTAGTAAAATTAAAAGCATTAACATAATAAAACGAAAAAATTACAATTATCAATAAATCCAATTATGACTCAAGAAACAGAATCAAAGATACGTGAATCGGGAATTTCAACTGCTGATCTAATTGCACATTTTAGAGAAAAATGTAAAATCTGTGGGCATCATCGAATAATGCACAATGAATTAGGAAAATGTGAGGGTGTAATGAACAAACCATGTACTTCTGGCTGTGATGGTTTTAATCCTGAATAATCTATTTTGAATTCTTTAATACGTTATATCTTGTAAATTACTTGTGGATTCAGAAAACAAAGGAGAGAAAATTTATCCTCTAGGTTATGAACCTCTAGATATCCCTGTCCCTGATTCCTCTGATTCTAATGTGAGAAATCAACTGCTTGATTTTATTTTACAGTCTGGGCCCTCTGAGGTTGTAGATACTGATTTGTTTGCTGTGATGGCAAAGAGACGTTCTACAAGAAAATTTTCAGACAAACCCGTTGAAACTACAAAGATAGATAAAATTATTGCAGCAGCTGATACTGCACCTACTGCTGGAAACTATCAAGGATTTGAAATTTTTTATGTTATGAGTCTAGAAAAGAAAAAACTACTCGTTGAAGCATGTAACGGACAACCATACGTTAATGCTCCTGTTGTGCTGGTTTTTTGTAAAAATCCTTCTAGAGTGAAATTTAATTTTCCTGATTATGTTCTAAAAAAATTTGCCATACAGGATGCAACCTTAGCTGCAGGATATTCTCAGCTTGCAGCTCAAGCCTTAGGATTAAGCTCAATCTGGATTGGTATGTTTGATGAACAAAAAGTAATGGATATAATTGAAACAGACCTAGTTCCATCATCTATACTATGCATTGGATACCCAGAACAAACAAAATTCCCAAAACCAAGACGAAATCTCAAAGACTTGGTTCATGTGACCTGGTAAACTGCATAAAATTCTCCAGATTTAAATAATCATAGACATTTGTTAAATTCATGACTGATGCTTATGTGATGTTAAATTGTGATTTGGGTGCAGAAGTAGAAATAATTGAGAAGCTCAAAGAACTTGAACAAGTCAAAGATGTCTTTGAGACAATTGGGACTCATGATATGTTGGTAAAATTGCAAGCAGACAATTTTGAAAAAATACGAGAGATTGTTTCTTGGAATATTCAGAAACTAGACAAAGTTCGTTCCACTGCAACTCTCATAAAAAAAGATAATTAGATTTAGATTCTAAACTCTTTTTATTCCTAATTTTTTAATTAGTTAACATTTTGTATCACTTAATTAAGATTAGTTCCTATCTACCTCAAATGGCTGATGATAAAAATGAGATCGAAAAACTCATTGATAATATGATCACTAGTGGGGATGAATTAGTTGATAATCTAAAAACCATTTTACCAAGCTCACTATCAGAATCAATGGTAATGTTCCATGAATCAAATGTTACAAATCTAAAGAAAATTAAAGAGTTTCTCAACAAATAGACTATGTATTGATACCTATGATTGATACCATATCTTTTTTAATCATTGTTTGAGTTTTTTTTATTGTGGTTAGATCTAGAACTGTCTCCATTATTGTAAAAAAGAAGACTGGGGATGCCTTTGATGCGATTTTACAAGTTCCACCAAAGATGATGCCTGATGCAAAAATGAATGATAATGGTTGGTGGTCTTTTACTGGTCCTCATGGTAAGGCGCAACTCAAATTCAATGAAAATAAATCTCTTGGAATTTTAGACCATCAGTATGTTGATGAGGAATCCTCTTGGAATGTTCCAATGAGGGTTATCTCTAATGGAGATTCTTCTGAAGTTGTAATTACTTTAAACAAACCTGATGAGCTAACTGATGAGCAGTTTGATCAAAGAGTGTCTGAAATTGGTGAGATGGTAGTTACAATGAAAAATATCATTGAATCTGATGCCTAGTCAAGTACAAATCATTCCTTACGCTTAAATGCAAATTTGTCAATAATACATTGTTAAAAAATGCCATATGAAGAAGTATGTTTTCAAAGATTGGAAGAAGATAATCCTGAAGATTACAAGAAATTAAAATCTAAAAAATTATAGTATTTTTTTAGTCCTTATCTGAATCATCAGTTTCTTGTCTACCTGGACCTACCATGTCTTCAGGTTTTACTTTATTATCCCAGTCCCCTCTTACTCCTTTCACTAAGGCAATCATTCCTGCCCCAATAAATCCAATAATTAATGCAAAGAATAATGTTTGATCAAATACCTTAATTGAACAGTCAATTTCAACTGGTACACTTTCGTTAGAATAATCATAACAAGTTCCAAATTCATTTGATTCTAGAGTTGCTGCTTGATAATCATGTCCAAATCCTCCAAGAATGATGAATCCTACAAAGATTAACACAATACCAATTATGATGAATCTCATGTCACTCATATTTTTTTCCTTAATTAATCGTATTTACATTTTGACTTGAAAATCTTATTATTTTTCAAGTAGTATTTTGAGATTTTCAAGTGATGCCTCGTAAAATGATCCCATAAATACAAGAAATTCTAAGAATTGCTTTTCAGACATTTTCTCACTGTTAAGATAAGATTGCCATGTGAGTTGAATCACCTTTTTTGATTTCACTTTTATTGAAATTGTAGCAACATATGCCCTTAGTGGTAACCCCTCAGTTGCAATGTATGTAAAATGTTCCCCATTTTTCCAAGCGACAATATGCTCTTCAATTTTATTTCCGTCTGCAAATGTAATTAGTCTAACTGCTCCAACACCTCTTTTCTTTTTAGAGAGATACACTGTCTTTTTTACATCTACTAACCAAGTTGATAATCCTACGATATTGCTAATTTTTTTCCATACCTTCTCTTTTGATACTTTAATTGTAATTGTTTTTTTTACCAAACCTGTATGAAATGTTCTTTTAGCAGTTTTTCTCATACCATGACCTGAAATCTAATGGATTTTAAATTTTAGTTGTACAACCATTTTTAATCCCCATAAAACAATAATATCAAATGGTATTTGGATGGGGTAAAAAAAAGCCAGAAGAACGACCAATAAATGAAATTCCTAGACAAAAAGATGTCAAATTACCTGATATACCCAAAATTGTGGCTGATCTTAATCAATTACGAACGTCACAAACCACCTCTGAAATTAAACATCTGAGAAAAAACACTGAACCTTTGATAGATGATTTATTAAAAATAGGAAAGGTTCTTGAAAAAGACAATCTCAATGTTGATGATATTGATAAACATCTTGCAATTATTGTAGTTAGAGGAAAAAAACAGGTAATTGATAGTATCAAAAAAGATGTTGTACATTTACCTGATATCTCATCAATTGATGATGCAAAAAAACTAGACCATTCATTAAATCTGATTCTTAAAAAAGTAGGTGATGTTTTAGGGAGACAAACTAGAGTAATCCATATTTTTGCTAAAAAATATGCTGCTCAGTTAAAAGAAAATCTTGAAGTGATGAATAAGAATCA
>JAMHKW010000052.1:0-7872 GCA_028439805.1 Candidatus Nitrosopumilus sp.
TTGGCAGTATCGCAAGGTATAGAGGTTTTTTAGATCTTGATTGCTCAGCCCAGCACTTGAATTGTGAGTGTTGAATAAAAAAAGACTTGTCTTCAGTCTTTTCACATTCATCAACATAGAGAATGTTGAATTTATCCTCATCTCGAGACAAGATCAAGTATACCAATTTTTCCATTGGAGGCCCCCATTCTTCAAGAGGCACAGGTCCAAGAAACTCATATTGTAGAATTTGAATACTCAATGAAGGTATTTTTGAGCACTGTCTTTTCTTTTTTTCCCAAAAAACTACGCTAGTACCATTAATTTGATCGCAAAATCCAAACTTGAAAAGAATAAATTCAAGCGTAATGGATTTTTCGTAAATGGCAAAGTATGGTAATCATGCACAAGTTGGATTTGCCATGATTGTAGTTGCTGGAAGTCTTGCGGCAATAGGACTCATAGGACTATTTCTAGCAGATGATGTACTTTTTTCAGATAACATATCAAGAGAAAATACAGCTCATTTTGAGAAATGTAAAGAAAATGATTTTAAAACTGACGGTTGTGAAAAATACTGGGATAGAATTAATAACAAAATCTCAGGAATTTATGTAGACCTTGATGAATAGTTTATAATCCATTTGCAAAATCTTCTATCATGTTTTGATTTTTTGTAAGTTTATTCATTGCATAAAATGCGCCGCCAACTATTCCTGCTTGATAAAAAGTATACAAGAAAACACCTGAATAAGTAGGATCTGATTTTGTAAAACTTAAAACAAGCATAGTAAAAAATACAAATGTTCCAACAAAGGTTACCATTCTATTTAAAAATCCAAAATTCATTCCAACAATTCGTCTAGTAGCTGCGGCCATCAATGTAATGCTAGTAATTATTAAAAATGTAGCACCACCATTTTCAGTAATAAAATTATTTAACCAAACCAATAATCCATCTTCTAAAAGTGTAATGTCAGGCATTACACTACCACCATTTAATGCAAAGTTTACAGAGCTGAACATTCCGCCAATAACAAAAAAGAATAAAAAGAATTTTATGATTGATCTTTTTAATCCACTCCGAATTTCGGTAGGCTTTAGTGCTCTTTCTGTAATTTTAACTCCATAAAGAAATCCCACAGCCATTGCAGGAATGAACATGATATTGATCAAAATAGGAGATTCTTTGTTAATAGACTCAATTTGAGGATAAAAAATCATAAATAAAATAACTGCAAGAAGGGCAGCTGCACCAAACAGAATCAGTCCCAAATACTTGTGATCAGTTGACTCTGTAATATTATTCCAATTATACATCTTTTAATTTATGAAGAAAATCATTAAAGGCCAAATCGAAAAATCATTTGGTCAAATAATCAATTCTGTTTACCCTTTTTAGCAGAAGTTAGCAGATTCTTCATGAGAATAGCGAAAGGACTAGTCACAATAGGCAGCATAATCTTGATTTTTGGCATAATCTTTCATCTTCAAGGACAATCAATGATAGGACCAGAATCATCTTTTATGTATTCTAATCCAGATTGGATTACTTATGGCATTCAGATTGCAATGACAGGAATCATAATAGTTGCAGTCGGAATAGGAATTAGGATAATTAAAAGAAATTAGTTAGTTACACGAAGAGTAATTGTACTTCTAATATTCTGAAGTTTTCTAATTTTTGATACAATTATGTCATTCATTTGTGAAGGAGTATCTGTGACAAATTCAGCAACAATATCATAACTACCATAAGTTATTAGACAGTTTTTGATTTCGGGAATTTCTTTTAATTGTGAATAAAGAGATTGCTCTTTTCCAATTTCACAACTAATCAACATGTATGCTTTATCCATCTCAACTACATTTTCTAAAAAATACACTAACTTAAAGACAGCTAAGAAATTATTACAGCAAAATAGATCTCAAAAACCTGCAATCATTGGATCTTTTGGTTTCATTATTTCTCGCAACAAGATCGTTGCAAAAGAACCTCTAGATAATGAAAACTCTACAGTATTCCCATTAGATGAATAGTCAGTACAATGTATTGCAGCTTGTCTAAACCCACCTTCACTACTTACTTCCTGCATCTCTTTTATGAAAAAATCTTTAGGTGAAATCTCTTCTTGTGCCAATATTTTAGATATTTGATAGTCAAATCTTGTTTTTTTATAATATGAATACCCAACAAACGGCAATGCAAGATTCTGATCTAATCCTGTCACATATTTCCCAATTATCCCATGAAAGTCAAAGCAAACATCACCTAGTTGCGCTTCAAATAGATTTTCACCATCAGAAAAAGCAGAACTTAGAGATTGATTAAAAATAAAAGATTGGTATGCTTGAATGTAGAATCTTCGTAGAGATATAGGAATAGAACGTATTGCACGAAAGGAATCACCATGTTCAATCATTTCTTTTAGAACGATTCTTTCAATATCCATCTGATATGGAACTTGATCAAAATATTTTTCATAATTTTCTTTATCAAAGAGTTTTTCACGAATCTCAGTATTTTCCTTTGAATCATAAATAGATGTAAAAGATACAATCAGTTCAACTGCTTTTTTGAAATCTCTCTGTAAGATTGCCTTTCCAATTAGATGAGTTACAGGTCGTTTTGAGCCAAATCTCTGATATCCATAAAAATTTAGGACACGATCATAGTCAGTAAATGAGGATAGTCCATCAGTAGATTCTGAGATTTTTAGTTTGAAATGATTTGAGACCATATCTTTTTTTGATAATGGTTTTTTTACAAACCCAAGATTTTCAAGAGAGTATTTGTCAGTTGAAAAATTTTCAATTGCTTTTCCTTTATTTCCAGAACAGACAAATTGCTCAGTTACAGCAGATGCATCTTTTAGTCCAAGTGCCTTTAAGCGAAGTCCTTTTTTTCTAAAAACATCAGATAAAGCATGATTAGTATCAATCTTTTTCTTTTTTAGTTTGTATACAGCATATCCTTCTGCATCATTAATGGAATTTTGTGCTCTTTGAGAAATTATTTCACTTACTTGGAAATCTTCAGGTTCAACTCTAATTTTTCCTCCGATCCCATTAAACTCTGTACTGTAAACTGTAATACCAATTTGGGAATCTAAATCAGGTATCACTCTATTGTCACTGTAATGAATTTACTAATTGCGATATCAGAGGACTGCGCTCCAAGTAGTATTTTGTATATTCCAGGTATAGCATCCTCAGAGGCAGAGATAGTTGTGTTAATTGGCCTAGGTCCATCAAAATCTAATTGAAACGTTTCAGGAGTACCATCAGCAAGATCAACGCTTAGAAAATCATGTGTTGGAATTAAAATTAATGATACACCAAACAAATCTTTTTGAGACATAGGAGATACAATAAAGTCAAAGGATTGTGAGTCTCCAGAGGACAAAGTCAATGTATCAGATTCTAATTGAATCTCAATTGGCAAAGGGATTGTAGTATCTACAACTCCAATATTGTTTTCCACCCATTCAGTAAACCAAATTTTATCACCACTAATAGTAAAATCAAAGATTTGAGCTAACCCACAATCAGATAACATTAAACCAGTTCCAGGATCACAATCACCCCAAAAAGGATTCTTTGAAGGAACATGATATTCCACAAGGGATTGGGATTTCGGATCTAGAACAGAAATATTGTTTGCAGTTTGTTCATTAAAAACAAGACGTCCTTGTTCATCAGATTCAATCCAATATGGCCTAGAGATTGGGAATTTGACAATTCCTGTTTGATTCCCATATGTACTAAGCATTGGTTCAGATGTAACATATTGAGTAAATTGAACAGTTAGAGGATCAAAATTAAAAAAATTAGATGATGTTGTATCGGCTAACCAAATTGTTCCACCATTATCTATCACAACACCATTTGGAGTGAGTAGTTCTGGAGGTAATTGATATACTTCAATAAAGTCAACTAAAGGAAGAAATTTGTCATCAGAATTTGCAACAGAATCAAGATAATTATTTTGATAAAATTTGACTAAAACTCCACCTTGTTGGAATAACCAATTGGTAAACCAAATATTGTCATCTGCATCTAATGCAAAATCTCCAGTTACTGAATCATCAACCGGAGATGGAATGCTAAGATAACTTATCTCACTACCGGATTGATTTGGATCAAATAATGTAAGTTTGTTTCCAGTAAAATCATTAATAATAATTTGTGACCCATCGATTTGGAGTTTTTGTGGTAAAGAGTTTCCTTCAGAAGGATAATCTATTCTATCATATGTCTCATCAATGGGGGAAAATTTCCATATTGAGTCATATGCTTCATCAGTGAACCATATAGAATCATCAGGTGCAGAATCAATTCCCCACATCATAGAACGACCACCTTGTGGCCATAATGGATTATCATACTCTGTAAACCTCTCAGTGTTTGGATCAAATTTTGCTAGTTTACCTGTATTTGTTTGAGCAAACCAAATGTTTCCATCATAATCTGCTACAACTGCCAATGGGTTTGTACAAGGTGTAGGAATTGCGAATTCTCGTACATAATCAGTAGATTGTGGAATACTAGAGCCACAAAACTGAGCACGTTGTTCATCAGGAAAATTATCAGCTGGAGTTCCAGTAACTGTCATTTGATTACTATCATCTTCAGGAACAATACCAGGTAATGTAATTAACACAGTTGATGAAAGTAAGATAAATCCAAAAAATACAGTAACAAAAATTCCTTTTTTCTTCATATCTCGAAAAATATCTAGGCCGTGTTATATCTTATTCCAAACAAGTCTGTAAATTATAGTAATTTTAAATCACCAGTTATTTTATCAATTAGATTTTCAGGTGCGGGTCCAATGGAGATACAGGTTGTTGTTCCAGGAGCTATCTGAGTATGTCCAGCATCTGTGACTTCAGACCATGGAAGATTCAAATCAATTGCGTGTTTTTTTACTTCTTGTAAATCTTTAATGCCAGAAACTTTTAGGACCACTTTTTCTTGTCCATTCCACCATTCATCATACCATTCCGGATGAGATTTTCTAACATGCTCTGCGCCAAGAACACAAGCATGACCTACTTGTGCGGCTATCTTTCCTTTTCCCATTTCTAGATCAGTTCTAACAACGATTACTTGTTTGATATCTCCCATACTGTAGTCAAATACAGGCTTTATGAAAAACTTTTGAGTTAAATAATTGACAAAGAAACAAAATCTATGAACTTTGATGTAGTTGTTGCAGGAGGAAGTGTTGCAGGGTTACTATGTGCAAGAGAAATTGCGTCAGATGGGTTTTCAGTGCTAGTAATTGAAGAAGATTATGAGATAGGAACCCCTGAACATTGCGGAGGGCTAGTAAGTATTGCAGGATTAGAAGAATTAGGTGTAATTCCATTTAGAAAAACTTTTGATCATATGATAGAATCTGCGGAGATCACAGCACCAAGTGGGAGTAGTTTTACAATTAATTCAAAAAAACAAAAAGTAGTTGAAATTAGTAGAAGAGAGTTAGACAAACAGATAGCTTTTCAAGCTCAAAAAAATGGAGCAGTAATCAAAGTAAGAACAAGTTTTCAAGAAATTACAGACACAGGAATTAGAACAAATGAAGAGAAAATAGATTGTAAGATTTTTGTTGATGCAAGAGGAGTTTCATCACTAGTACACAAAGATAGAACAGGAATTTTGTTATCAGCGCAATACGAAATTTATGCAGATTGGATTAAGAAAGGAAATGTAAAAGTGATTTTTGATCAAGAAAAATATCCAGGATTCTTTGCATGGGTAATTCCATCAAATGAAGGTAAAGGAAAGGTAGGAGTTGCCGGAAGGGGAATCAATGTAGCTGAAACATTAGATAGTGTTCTTGAGGAAAAAGGAAATTATTCAACAATTAGAAAAATTTTTGCTCCAATCTGGATAAAAGGTCCCATTGCAAAGTTTGTAGAAGGAAAAACAGTGATTGTAGGGGATGCAGCAGGACAAGCTAAACCAACAACAGCAGGAGGAATTTTCACTAGCGGTATGGGAGGAGTTTATGCAGGACAAGCAATATCCAAGTTTTTAAAAACAAATAACAAATCAGAACTTGAAGAATATCAAAAAAAATGGACTAGTAGATTTGGTAAAGAATTTGAAAAACAAATATTTGCAAGAAAAATTTTAGAGAGAATAGATAACAATACAATCAACAAATTATTTGAATCAATTACACCAGAGATCATAAAAGAAATTTCAGAAAAAGATGATTTTGATTTTCATACTAGTTCAATTATAAAATTACTAGGAATGAAAGGTTCGATAAAAACTGCACAAACTCTAATTGGTGGAGAATTGAAAAAATTACTGAGCTAAAATGTGCTCAAATTCTAAGGAAGGTATAAATGATGTTTGTAGAAAATCGGGGTATGTCATCTACTATTTCATTACCAACATGTAGTTGTTGTCACAAACATATTATGCCTAATGATAAATGTGTAAAATTCAATTGTCCTAAATGCGGTACTGATTTAATTTGGAGATGTCAAAGTTGCAGAGAAGCAGCAAGAAACTATACTTGTTCTTCATGTGATTTTCAGGGACCTTAAAAAAAATGGCTCAATTATTATTAATTACAAAAATTCTTCCTAAAGATACTGAAGTTAACCTAGATAAAATGGCAGAAGATATCAAATCAGCACTAAAAGAGGGCATTACAATGAAAAGACATGTCAAAGAACCATTGGCTTTTGGATTAGAATTTCTAAAAGCTGAATTTGTCCTAGATGACAAAGAAGGACAAATGGATTCATTAGAAAATTCTGTTAAATCAACTGAGGGCGTCAGCGAATTCGAAGTCCTCAATATGAGTAGAATGTCAGTTGACATGAAATAGGTGATTTTTTGGTACGCAAAGAAGAGCCTTTGCAAATGCGAATTGGAGAAGCAAAGCAAAGAGATGTAGGTAAAAAACGTGCCAGGATTGGACCAGAAGCAATGGATTTTCTCAAAGTAACTCCTGGAGATATTATTGAAGTAATGGGTTCAAGATCTAGTTGTGCAGTTGTTTGGCCAGTTGATGAAGATGAAAAACTACCAGACATCATACGTGTTGATGGACAAACAAGAAAAAATGTTGGCGCATCATTAAATGATATTGTAAAAATTCGAAAAGTTACATCAAAGATTGCAAAAGCAATTTCACTTACACCTGTGAATGATTCAGTTACAGTAGACAAAGAATTTACTGACTTTGTTAAAAATAGATTGAAAGGATTACCAATTTCTCATGGTGATGAAATTTCAGTAATGATATTAGGAAATTCTATGGATTTTAAAATTACAAAGACTACACCAAAAGGAGTAGTCAAAATAGATCGTACTACAAATCTTAACATTTCAACAGATACTGCAGTTGATAGAAAAGTTAGAGTAACATACGAGGAAGTTGGAGGGCTTAGACAAGAAGTCAAAGCAATGAGAGAAATTGTAGAGCTTCCATTAAAACACCCAGAATTATTTACAAGATTAGGAATTGAACCACATAGTGGAATTTTACTTTATGGACCACCAGGATGTGGAAAAACATTACTTGCAAAAGTTATGGCAAGTGAATCTGAAGCTAACATGTTTCCTATTAATGGTCCAGAAATTATGAACAAGTATTACGGAGAGACAGAAGCAAAAATTAGAGAGATTTTCAAAGAAGCTAAAGATAATTCTCCAAGTATCATCTTCATTGATGAGATTGATGCAATTGCACCAAAAAGAGAAGAAGCATATGGAGATGTTGAAAAAAGAGTAGTTGCCCAATTATTAGCATTAATGGATGGTCTTAATGACAGAGGAAATGTCATTGTACTTGGTGCTACAAATAGACCAGAAAGTGTTGATCCTGCACTTAGGAGGCCAGGAAGATTTGATAGAGAATTTGAG
>JAMHKW010000053.1:0-7809 GCA_028439805.1 Candidatus Nitrosopumilus sp.
CAACACGTCCAATTGGTGGAAATGTAGTTGCACATACAAGTACCTACCGAATATACTTTAAGAAATCAGGCAAAAAACGAATTGCTAGAATGGTGGATAGTCCTCATCATCCTGAGGAAGAGGTAATCTTTGCTCTAGGCGAGGCAGGTGTTATTGATCCTGAAGATGCAGATAAAAAAACTAGCAAAAAAGTAACTGCCAAAAAAACTAGCAAAAAGGCAAAAGAACCTGAAATAGAGACTATAACAGAAACCCCTGAGGTTGAGACTGCAGTTGAAACACCTGAAGTTGAAAAAATTACTGAAACTTCTGAGACTGAAATTCCTGTAGAACCATCTGAGGTAGTAGTAGAATCTACAACAAATCCTGAATCTGATGATTTAGAGCCAACAGAAGAATAGTCATTCTCTTTTCTCCTTTTTGGAATTTATTTTATTTTCATTATCATCGATTAGATTATAATATAATTTGAAAATCTATTAAGCATCATGACAGACCTTTACCGTTTGCTTCCAGAAGAGATGGAACAACTAGTAATTGAAATGGGGTATCAGAGATATAGGGCAGATCAAATTTTACTTCCACTCTATTACAAATTTCCCAAAGATCTTTCTGAGATTAAACAACTTCCAAAAGATATGAGAAAAAAATTGATTGATGCAGGTTACACTATAGGTTCTGCAAAAGAAATTCATCGTGTTGTTAGTGATGATGGAGATACAACTAAACTATTACTCAATCTTATTGATGAAACTCCTGTAGAGACTGTTTTAATCCAATATCCATCATCAAAAATTCATGGTCATCCAAGATCAACAATTTGTGTTTCAACTCAAATTGGATGTGCAATGGGATGTGTATTTTGTGCAACTGGCCAAATGGGATTTGAAAAAAATATTAAAGCAGAAGAGATTGTAGCTCAGGTAATTCACTTTGCAGATATTTTACAACAACGAGGAGAACATGTGACGAATTTAGTTTTTATGGGAATGGGTGAACCCATGGCAAACTATGATGAAATGATCCGTGCTGTAAGAATTTTAACACATGATAGAGGTTTTGGAATTGGCCAACGAAACATTACTATTTCTACTATAGGTGTTATGTCTGGAATAAACAAACTCGCTGAAGAGAATCTGCAAGTTGGTCTTGCTATCTCTCTCCATGCTCCAAATAATGAATTGCGAAAAAAATTAGTTCCTACAGCAGGATCTAACTCTGTTGAGGAAATTGTTGAAGCAAGTAAGAGATATTATAAAAAAACTGGTCGTCGGGTAACCTTTGAATATGCACTTATGAAAGGAATTAATGATTCTCCTGAAATTGCAGCAGAACTAGCATCACTTTTACAAGGCAACGGGACTCATGTGAATTTAATTCCTATCAATCCAACTGCTGGTGATTTTAAGCGCCCGACACAGGATAGTGTTCTTGAATTTGAACAAATTTTATCTAGTGCTGGTGTAAATTGTACTGTTCGTGTTGAAAAAGGCACAGAAATCTCAGCTGCATGTGGTCAACTTAGAACTGATCTTATTGGCTAAATTTTTCTAAATCCTGTTCTAAGTCTTAAAATAGGGCTTTCAAAGATTTTACACAATATGGCAACTAAGAAATCTCATGGTCGTTCACATGGATTTAAACATAAATCTAGATCTGTTATGACAAAAAAGGCCCCTAGAGGAGTCTCATTTTTGTTACGTGAATATCAGGAAGGTCAACAGGCACTTGTCATTATTGATCCTAGACAGCACAAAGGATTACCACATAGACGATACCACGGAAAAGTAGGTGTTGTTACAAATGTTGGTAGGCGTGCTATTACTCTTGATGTGAAATTAGGTGATAAAACAAAAACCTTAATCACTAGATTGGATCATATCAAACCATTCGGTGTATAATATGGAACAAGTAAAAAAGAAACAAGCAATTTCTCTTTCAGAAGTTAAAGAAATTTTGGGTAAAGTCGATGTTGAAGAGATGGATCAAATTCAACGTTGGACCTATGATTATGTTTCAAAATTTGTATCAATTGATTCTAAAGATGCAAAAGAAATGAAAAAACAACTCATGAAAGAATGTGAATTAACAGAAGATGAAGCTGTTGAAATTGTAAACATCAGACCAACCAGTTTAGCTGAATTACGTTCCTTTACATTTGGCTGGAAAAAACTAATTCTTGCTGAAACTCTAGAAAAAATCCTTAAGATAATTAAGGGGTACTCGTAGTTTTTCAGGAGTATTTTATTTTGCATAGGGAACAATCCCCTCCTAGAAAATATGAGGAATATGCATATGTCTTAGATTTTAATCCTAGAGGAAAGTCAACTACTGTAAGAGGAAGAGAAGGAGTTATAGTTACAGCTATCGGGGAAGATCGTCTAACTATTTTAGAAGTTCTTGGAGTTCCTAATTCAACATTTGAGATAGGTGAGAGAATCTATATTGGAAAAGAAGGACGAACTAAAGTTCTATCTGTTTTGGGAAAGATGGAATATGATCATATCTCATCATCAGCTCAAAGTGAATTAGCAACCGTAGTAGAAAATATTGTGACTGTAAATGAATCAAAATTTGTTGAATATCTAAATAATGCAAGACCATTAACTCCAAGAATTCATGCTCTTGAGTTAATCCCAGGAATTGGAAAAACCTACATGAAAATAATGTTAGAAGAAAGAGAGAAGCAAAAGTTTGAAAACTATCTTGATTTGCAAGAGAGAGTTGGATTCAAAGATCCGATAAAACATATTTCAGAGCGAATCATGGATGAAATTACTGGACAAAGCAGAATGAATCTCTTTGTAAAGCGATGATAAAACGAAAACAACTTGGACAACACTTCCTTAACTCAAATTTAATAGCTAAATCAATTGTTTTAGAGGCTAAAATCACAAAAAGAGACACTGTATTTGAGTTAGGAACTGGATTAGGAATCTTAACTCCATTACTATGTGAAAAAGCAAACAAAGTGATTTCAGTTGACGTAGATGAAGAACTTGTTAGAAATGCAAAATCTACATTCTCAGATATTGACAATCTCATTTTAAAATCTGGTGACGGTTTTAAGAAAAAAGATACATTTTCTATTTTTGTATCTAATTTACCATACTCTAAGAGCAAAGATGCAATAGAGTGGCTTGCAGAAACTTCTTTTTCTCATGGTGTGATAATGGTTCAAAAAGAATTTTCTGATAAATTATTTGCCAATTCTTCAAAGAAACGTAAAGCAGTAAGTATTATTGCCAATTATGCATTTGAAATTAAAAAGATCGCTAAGGTCGGAAAAAATAATTTTTCTCCACCCCCAAAAGTTGATTCTGTAGTTCTAAAAATAATCAAAAAAAATACTATGAAAAAAGACCTGATTCAAACAATCAATAAAATTTTTTCATATAGGCGGAAAACTGTTAAAAATATTCTAAAACAATTCAACAAGGAAACTGTAATAGATAAACGAATAGATGATCTTTCAGGAGATGAAATAATCCACCTTGCAAATCAAATCCTTGAAAAATGACGAGTATCCTCCTTCTGAGGATACTTTTTTCATAGCTAATAATATCGAGAATGAAAAAGGCGATTTTGCATTAGATATAGGAAGTGGTTCTGGGTATCTGACAAAATTACTTTCTGAGAATTTTTCTTTTGTAGTTGGAACTGACATTAATTATAAAGTATTAACACATCAAACTTACAAAACAAAAAATCTCATTTGTTGTAATGGTTCAGATGCATTAAAAATAAAATTTGATTTTATAGTTTGTAATCTACCCTATCTTGCAACTGATGAAATATTGGATATTGCAACAGATGGTGGTGCAGAAGGATTTGAGATTCCAAAAAAAATTTTTGATTCAGTATGTAATAATCTTAAAGAAAATGGTAAATTCATTTTTGTCACCTCCTCACTATCAAACTATCAAAAATTAATTGAATATGCTCAAAAACTAGGCTTAACAACTCGTATTATGGCAAAAAAGAAACTTTTCTTTGAAGAGTTGATTCTAGTAGAATCTATAAACTAATTATTTTCTTAATTTTTCTTTTGTATATGTGATAATGGCATCTGTCATTTGTGTTGTTGATGCATTGCCTCCAATATCCCAAGTTACTACTTTTCCTTCATTGATTACTTGTTCAGTTGCAGCAAATATTGCATCTCTGATTTCTTTTTCACCAAGATATTCTGCCATCCAAGCTCCTGATAGAACCGTTGCAGTAGGATTTACTTTATTTTGTCCTGCAAATTGTGGTGCACTTCCATGTGCTGCTTCAAACATTGCAAAATTATCTCCCATATTTGCTGAATAAATTAATCCTATAGAGCCTACTAATCCAGAAGCTAACTCAGAAATTATATCCATAAATAAATTAGTACTTACAAGAACTGCTCCATTGAATTGTTCTGGTGCTACCACCATTTGTTGTGCCATGTTGTCAATGTATATTTCTGATAGTTCTACATTTGTTCCTTCAACTGCTTTTTGAGCTGAATTCCAAAATATGCCATCTGTCTGTTTTAGAATATTTCTTTTAGTTATTGCAACCATTTTTTTCATATCATATTGCTTTGCCCAATTCATTGCAGAATTTAGAAATCTATCACATCCGTGTCTTGTAATTTTTCTAATTGCAATTGCAGAATCATCTGTGATTTTTGTTTCAATACCTGTGTACAGTCCTTCTGTTGCTTCTCTAAAACAAACACAATCTAGTTTTCTGTTAGGTGTTAATCTATCAAAAGTTTTTGTTGGTCTGATATTAGCGTATAATTCAAATTTTTGACGTAGGGTAACTGCTACACTTCTTGGTGCATCCGGAACTGGAATTGTCGTAGTGGGGCCCTTGAAACATGCATCTGATTCTTCTAAAATTTTGATTGTATCTTCAGGAATGTATGATTTGTCTTTTCTACCATTTTTATCCCATTGTTCTGAGCCTGCCTCACAAATAATAATCTCTGATTGACTATTACATTCTTTTAAAATCTTAAGCATTGAATCCACAACTTCTGGTCCAATACCATCTCCTTTCATAACTGCAGCTTTTTTGCTCAAAACTGCAAGATTTTGAGGCGTTTATTATTTAATTCTACCTTGTTTTTTGAAATGTTTTCTATATGTTTTCTATAGAGATAGTTTAATAGTTAATTTAACAAAATAAAATAAAATGAAAATAGTTCAAATTTCTGATCTTCATGTTGGGTCTCAATTTTTACAGGAAAAATTTGATACATTAGTTAATGAAGTCAATGAAATTAATCCTGATGTAATTGTAATTACTGGTGATTTAACAAATGAAGGTTTGATGAAAGAATACAAACAATGTAAATCATTATTAGAAAAATTCAATACAAAAAGAATTATTTCTATTAGTGGAAATCATGATTACAGAAACACTGGTTATTTATTATTCAAAAAATTTTTTCCATTTGAGGCAATTAATGAACTAGATGATGATGTTGTTTTAGTTACACTTGGAACTGCTAGACCTGATAGGAATGTTGGTGAAGTTGGATATAGGCAAAACTTGTGGTTGGAAAGAACAATGAAAAAATACAAAGACAAGATAAAAATTTTAGCGATGCATCATCACTTAATTGCTATACCTGATACTGGCTCTGATCAGCTTACTGTTGTTGATGCTGGTGATGTACTAAGAACAATATTGGACACTAAAGTTGATGTTGTTTTATGTGGTCACAAGCATCGTCCATGGGCTTGGAATTTTGGCAAACTTACAGTTGTTAATGCTGGAACTGCTACATCTGAACGTGTTCGTGGATTATTCGAAAATACATACAATATCATTACTATTTCTGACAAAAAGGTCCAAGTAGATCTCAAAATTGTAGGTGGAAAACGACTACCTATTGAAGAAATTGTAAATAACTATAGTCAATTTGACGACGAGTGAATTTATTTACAGATAAATTCTAGGCATTTTGTGCGGGGGTCGCCTAGCCTGGTAGGGCGTGGGATTGCTAATTCCATGTCCGCAAGGACACGGGGGTTCGAATCCCCCTCCCCGCGCCATTAAAACTTAATAGACCGATTCAGGAAGTTTTTTTAATGGGACGAAGAAAAACTCAAAAAATTATTCGTACTGGTCCTAAAAATGCTACAACTGGAATGTGTCCTGAATGTAGAACCATTGGTAAGGTATTCCTTCTTGGCCCTCCTGGAAAAGAGAGAGGGAAATGTGAGAAATGTCGTCAAGAGTTTGAATTATAGTTCAAAAAGCTTGCCTACACATCAAAATAGTTACCCATAGCTTTTTAAGACAATTTTTTCCTGATAGATAAACATGAGTTCAGAAGCTGAAACCATTTATGAGCGAGTTGCAAAACTTGAAGATGAAATTGCATTACTTCGAAGTGAAGTAGATATTCTTAAAAGAGCATTTAGAAATAAAATTGCTCGTCATGAAATATCTATGATCAAGAAAGGACAAGAAATAGATTCTATCATTGATTAATTTTTTGTTTTAATACTTCTTATCATTTCTAAAATAAAATCAATATCTTCTGCATTTGGATTAATTTCTAAATACTTATTCAAATATTTTAATGCGATTTCAGAATTTTGTAACCTTTCTTCTAAAATTCCTTTATCTCTAATATCTTCTGGAGATTCAGGTTCCATAGATAAAACCATGTTAGCACATCGAAGTGCTTTATCATAAACAAATGATTGTACATAAGAATTTTTCAAGTTACGAGTCATTCTTACAAGAATTTGTTCTGAGTTTATCTCATCAAGAAATTCTGGTTTAAATTCTAATTCGCCACCAAAATTAGTATCTAAAATTTCTTGCTGGTCATCTACATCTAACAGACGTCCATCATAAAATGGATCTAAAATCATTTCTTCATTATATTTGACTAGAATATGACTTGGGAATCCAACAATTTTAAGATCCAATCCGATAAATTTTGCAAGTTCAACATAAAGAATTGAGATGGTAATGGGTAGACCTAATTTTTTATCGATAACTTCATTTAGAAAATTATTTTTTGGATTAAAGTAATCATCATCATCTCCACTAAAACCTAAATTTTCAAAGAGATGTTCATTTAACATTGAAATTAGATACGTTGGATTTTTAACATCACTGATTGACTCCTTTAGAGACATTCCGATTCTATTTATTTTCTGGATATACTTTTCCACATCTAGATCTGGGTATTCTAAAATTTGAGCAAATTTTAGGCATTTTTCAACTAGGTTAAAGTTTGGATTTTTAACAAATGAAAGCCATTCTGCAGTAAATGGATCAAATTCTTCTTCCAATTATTACAAACTCATCTTATTGAGATATAATTGAGGCTCTTTGAGCTCTTTTGTACTTGGAGGAACTTCGATCATTTTTTTGAAGGTTTCTTTGCCTAGTTTTTCATATACTATTTTGGTAAAATCCTTTCCCATACTCTTTCTGACCTGGTATGATGAGAAATCTGTTCCCATAAATGTGGTAAGATAATTTTGAAAATCTTTATCATCTTTTAAAATACTTTCAATTACAAAACCTGCCATTCCTTCCATTGCAGTAAATGCTGCATGATGTTGTTGAATTGGAACAAGCCATCTCTTGTAAATATCTAAAAGCTGTGGAATTGACTCTCCTATCTTTGGGTCTATTTCTACATGTGTAAATGTCATGACATCTGGTCCAATCTGCTCAATTAAGAAATGATCTGGATTCAAAAAGAAAAATAAATTTGCTTTTTTTGCAAATGGAAAATCATCTGGTACAGCTTGTAATTGACAATATTCTGAAAGTTTGTTTGTTGTTTCAGTATCTAAT
>JAMHKW010000054.1:0-7738 GCA_028439805.1 Candidatus Nitrosopumilus sp.
TTGATGTTGCGTTGACTATGTCTATTGGTTCTACTTCAGTTGATGTTGCGTTGACTATGTCTATTGGTTCTACTTCAGTTGATGTTGAATTAGTAAACTCAATTTCTGCTTCTTTTTGTGCCTGCTCTTCCATCATCTCAGTAATGGCTTGTTCGAGTTCTTCTTCTGTTAGTTCTGTTGCTTGTTCAGTTATGGTAGTAACTGGTTCTACTGATTCATCAGTTGGTTCTGTAGTTGGTTCAGTTTCTGTTAATGTTACATCAATTGATTCAACTGATGTATCTGAAGTAGATTCAACATGAATGTCATCAGAAAATTCACTAATAGGTTCTATTAGTTCTACAATTGGTTCAGATGATTCATCTAATTCTGCATAAGCAAATCCCCAATAAGATGAACTAATAGAAACTGGAGTTAGTGCAGCTGATGATAATAAAATAAAGATCAAGACATAAGATGAAAATTGTTTAAAGTTAGTTTGTTTAAATTTAAAATTATTTCTAAGTAATAAAACCATTCCTGCAAAAGGAGCTAAAAGAAAAACAAAAGTATGTTCTGAATTAATTGAATCAAAACTTTCTGTAACAATATTATTTTCAAAAATATTTTGTGTAGATATATTTACAACATAATCATTTTCAAAAATATCTAATTGATCAATTAATGATGTGTTTGTTTCAATTAAATTAATTTTATTTTGAATTATTTCATTTTGATTTGTTAATACAAGTCCATCAGAAATAATTCCATCATGTAATAAATTAGCAGAAACATTAGATACTTTTTCAGTTTTTGTTCTCTCAATTATTCTTTCAGTAATTGCAACAGAATCCCAATTTGAATCATAAACTATTGGAACATGTTTAGCTAAAATAACAGAATCAGAAATTACAACAGAATCATTTGTATTATTTTTATCAAAAACTATAGCTTGAATTTCTGAATTATTTTTTTCTAAATTATTTTTTAGAATTTTAACACTATCAGAAATTTGTAATGAGTCATATTGTTGTGTAGAATAAAGTGTTGTAAATTGTAAATCATTTGTTTCATTTGAAAAAGATAAATCATCTACAAGCTGTGAGTTAGCTTGTCCTGTTGGTACAACAGAGAATGATAAAACAAGGATCGCAAAAATTGCAAGTTTCCGTTGTCTAAACACTTCACATTTCATACAAGTTATTCAATTTTTTTTGCATTAAGGGGGAAGGAATATTCGTAAAAGATCGGTTTCCAATGCGGAAATATTGAGTTTAATGTAGACCAAATCGGAATTATCGAATTTTAGTCTTATGTTATGATTTTCATATATATTCTTCTCGAATTGGAGAAAAATTTGAGTTACAAGATATTATTGTATTGTATTATGACATAAATTAAAATTTAGAATGTTTGTTAATGTATTATTTTTTGTTTAAGAAAATTTTTTAATATTTTCTATTTGTAGATAGAAATTTTTAGATTAAAAAAATTTGATGTAACATAAAATGATTCACAATCTAAAAAAATTATTGAAAATAAATCAGATTAGGTGAATCTGTATCAAGTGAAATATTCATTCCAGTTTTAATAGAAGAAAACTCTTCATCAGAAATTATGATTAATGGAATGTTTGCTAATGCACATCCAGTAGCTACTGTAAGATCTGCCTTTTTACAAATCATTGCAAGAGGTGCAGTATTGTTTGATTTTATTGAATAAATTGTATATGCACCAACACTGCTACCAATACCTGAAGGAAACATAAGAATGATATCTTTAATTGATTTTTTGAAAAGATCATGATTCTTGTCGCTAATGATTCCAGTTTTTTTGTCTACTGTACCTAAAAAATTAATTGATTTTTCAGATTTTAAAACAGTACCTTGTACTTTTCCGGCAACAAGTATTTTTTTCATTGTGTTTCATCTTCAACAATTTGTGATAGTGATTTTAAATTAACATCTACACCAGTGGAATTTTTTAAGTAAAATGCACCCTTAATGCTATTTGTTGTTACTGCATCAACATCATCTTTGTTAATCAATGGAGTAAGACATGTGCAACAGTCTGAAAGAATTTCACATCCTGCACGTTCAAGTTCATTAGTGTAACCAATTTTTTTTGCTTGTTCTTTAACAGTTCTAGGAGTAAATATCATACATCTCTTTTGGAATGAACGACTCTTTAGTTTTCCAACAAGATTAGATATCTCATCAAGTCCTAATTGAGGACTACCAAGTGTGATAAGGTCACCTTTCTCTGCAGTATTTAGCTCGTCATGTACAGTTTGCATTTCTTTTTCATCAAAGTCTATTTTTTCACAATCAGAATCTCCATTACCAAAAAGAAACTTTGCACATGTTCCTGATGTCCCCATTCCTCCACACATTGCTTTGCATTGACGTTTGTCCATCTCACCAAGACCAGAAATGTTTACAGAAGTATCTCCAACTTTACCAGCAAAAAATCCAAGCATTCCATATGTCAATTCATTTGGATCTTTTACTTTCATTCTAATTGTAACATTAGGAGTATCTTCTCTTCGTAATGAAGAGTATGGACTCTTACCAGTAATTGCACTGGCAAGTGCACTAAATGCACTTTCTTTGTTTGTTTTTAGATTATCATAAGAGTTTGCATGAATTGCTGCATTACTTTCTGCAAATGCAACTTGTGTTCCATCTTTTGGTATGTCAAATATTTCATAAGGAATACATGAGAACGAAGGAGTTACCCCCATTGTTTCATATGAATTTTTAATTGATAGTTGCTTTGAGATAAAATTTTCATCTAATCCATACTTTGATACATTATCAATATCAAATCCCATTGGATTCAAAGTTGTTTTTACTTTAACTCTAGCATCTTTACTAATACCAGATAGAAATTCTTCTCCTGCATCACCAATTGTGTTATAGTTTACACCAGCAAGATGAGCCCATTCTATTGGTATTAGTTTATCAGCATCTGTTGCCTCACCTGTTGCAACTAAAATTCTGTATGCCATCTGCATAACTTCTCCTTGTTCACCTTTTAGTGCAGACTCTTCTTCTTTAGTTAAGTCCAATATTCATAATTAATTTATGATAGATATAATACTTGTACTGTTTTTTGAAGATAATTTAACTACAGTCGTTATTTGCTTGAGCTCTTGGTAATCCTTTCTTTTTGCCTTTACCATTATCTGATGCTTTGTCTAGTGTTTCACAAGATTTCTTCTCATCACCAGTTGGTGGTAGTGGTTCATCTACTCCATTACAATCTTGATCTATACCGTCACCTGCAATTTCTGGTGCTTCAGGATATATGGTTGCATCATCGTCGTTACAATCTGTTCCGTCGTCTGCAATAGAATCAAATCCATCATTATCAAGGTCAGTTAATGGGATTACTATTGGACAACCATTTGCATCTACTGTAACTCCAGGAGCTGTACCAGGACAAGCATCAGAAGAATCTGGTACTCCATCACCATCAGAGTCTACTGGTACTGTACCATCATCATAATAAGTTGCAAAAAGAAAATCAAATGGAATTAGAAAAGGAATGAAAGCATCACCACCTGGATATGTATCTGTAGCACTAAGCAACCACTTACAACCATCAGAAGCTGAAAGTTCAATTACATACAAAGAACCTGGAGTTAATGGAGTAGGGGGAATTTCAATATGTTGAAGTGTACTTGAAGGATCTACAACATGTGGGAATGGTGGAATAATTAGTGGTCCAGTAACATCTAATTCATGAATAGATACAATCCAAGTATCTGCACAAGTATCAGCTAGAGGAATATCTATTCCAATAATATTATCTGAAGTTGGTGTAAATCCTTGACCTACACCTGTAATTAGTGCGGAACCAACACCTGCTATAATATGAGATTGATCAATTGTTCCATGAGCAAATGCAGGTGGAGCAGAACCAAATCCAGAAAATATCAATGATAATAATGCAATACTAATAATGGCAAAATCAGACTTCTGTTTCACATTAATCTTAGGCTCAAACATTAATTTAAATTCATAACAAAATATCAAAATATTAGAGTCATTTTTTGCGATCTAATGGGTTTAAAAATTATTTTAAGAGAATAATACCAAATTTTATGTATATTTTCACATTTACATTATAGAAAAATTATTTGTATCATATGAGAAAAATTCTGGATGGAATGACTAGTACTATGAATGCTGTAAATCCACCTAGAATGACTGCACTAAGAGAACTTCATGAGGCTGAAACTGGTCCATTTAGTATACTAATTGGAACTATACTTTCTGCTAGAACTAAAGATGAGACAACAACTAAAACAGTCAAAGTATTATTCTCTAAATACAAAACTGCAAAAGCACTAGCTAATGCCAAAGTAAAAGATATAGAGAAAATAATAAAGTCAATTGGTTTCTATCACGTAAAATCAAAAAGAATCATCGAGGTTGCAAAAATTATTGATAAAAAATACAAAGGTAAAGTTCCAGATGACTTGGATACATTAGTTAAACTTCCAGGAGTAGGAAGAAAGACTGCTAATTGTGTTCTAGTTTACGCCTATGAAAAGCCTGCCATCCCAGTCGATATTCATGTTCATAGAATATCAAACAGACTAGGATTAGTAGATACAAAAAATCCAGAAGAAACAGAACAAGAGTTAATGAAGAAAGTTCAAAAAAAATACTGGCTAGACATTAATGATACTTTTGTTATGTATGGTCAAAATATCTGCAAACCAATTTCACCAATGTGTGACGTATGTAAGATTAAAAAAAGTTGCAAATATTACAAGTCTAAAATATAAAAATTGGGCAAAAGTATATAAAATTAGAAACAATATCTAATCTAATTCATTATCAGTAAAATTTTCTTTTTGTGAATCTCCAATGCCTACTTCTTTAATTTGACTTTTCCCAGCAGGTAAAACACGAACAAAGTCATCTATGCTTATTTTTCTTGTAATGTCTTCATAGAGTTTTAAAAACTCTACTCTTATTTTTTTAGCAGCATCTACCATCTCTATTCCTTGTGGCTCAATTATTGCATAACAAATAGAATTTTTCTTAATTGTATTAGATGGACCACATGTCAAAACATAATCATCTTCTTGAGGAATTATTCCTACAGCTAGTTTAAGATTTTCAGTTTTAATAAAATTTCGTTGGCCTAGTATTGTAAAAGAACCCTTTGGTAGAAATTCTCCACTTGGTGCTGATTTTTTTACTTGCTCTGGATTTACCCAATAAGCACTAACACCATACATTCCTTCTCTCCATGCACGACTAAAACAAACTGTAGCATGTGCAACTTCATTCATACTAGTGTCTGGTGCATTTTGTGCATCTTTTAAAATAAAAAATGGTGAACCAAAAATATCTCCATGAAATACTTTATCATCTTTTCCTAAATGTTTTCTAACTACAGCTGAATTTGATGCTGCATCTCTTCCACCGATTGCAAGTAATCCATCAGAGGTAAAGAACCACCTGTATCTTTCATACCAACTTTTCTTTCTAATCTCTGAAACCACAATCAAGTCTTTTTCAGACTCTGTTTTACTTTGAAATTTCTCTAGTTTTATCTCAGTTTTAGATTTTATTTCTTGAATTGAGTTAATTGCACCTGATTGTTTTTTTGCCTCATTAAATAATACTGATGCAATTGATTGAAGTGGAGCTTTAGTGTTTATTTTTATTTTTTCATCTTGAATAACAATTAATGAAATTCCTTTCTCACTAGTTAATTTTGCATTATGACTAGCCAGAATCTCTTGGGCAACTGTATCTTCTATTGATATTATTCCACGAGATACCATCTCAAAAAGGGAATTGGCAACATTTGTAACATTTTTTGATCTCTCTTTGACTATTTCAATTGCTTTTTCTTGCTCAGAAATCTGAGTTTGTAGTTCATGGATTTTTTTATCAGAGCCACTAGATTGGATTGATTTTCCTTTTGCTACTATGTTTTCTGTAAATACAGTATCTAATCCTTCAATGAAACTATTAGCACTGACTATTTCCCCTTCTATTTTTCCTAATTTTAGTGGAAGAACTTCTGTTTTTTCATTTCTAACTATTACTGCTTCATGATTTCCAGAAATTACATCTGATACAATCTTTTTTGTAGTTTCAAAAATTTTCTTTATTTCTTCTGAAGTTAGTAAATTCCCAATTTTTTTTGGATTAACATCTGCAATTTCAAAAATTCCCTCAACATATTTTTTTGGCAATCCTAAAGTACGTCCAAACCATTTTGCAGAAACGAGATCTGTGGTTTTAAGTTCAGTAAAATCTGATTCTAATATGTTAAAAATATCTAATCCACTATTTGGAGGCGGGACATATTCTAATCCTATACTTAGCTTTCTATGTCTGACTTCTATAGAATGCTGTAATGCTAAAATCTTCATCTCTTTACTGCAAAGTAAAATATTTCCATCTCCAAAAAATTCCCCTACTAAGACAAACTCTTTTCCAAATCCTTCAAAAGTAAAATATGCAATTCTTTCTGCACCTAATTGTTCTATTTTTTTTAATTTTAATCGAAGTAGATCACTACGTAATCTCTTAAGTAATCTATTTGGTTCCATCTGATCAATTTTTACTGCAGTTAACCATACTCCAGATGTTGATATCATCATGAATAGATCACTTTTTTCAGTATGATGAAGTTTGAAGAGAATACTATCTTTTGTAATTCCATAAATGTTGCTGATGTAGTAGTCTTGAACTTGTTTTGAGATTTGATCTACTAGATATCGTAATTCTATTCCTGCTAAAGCCATAACTGTGTATTTTTATGTCTAAAATTATACTCTTGCTATAATATGCTCAATCTTTGACCAAAGGTATTAAACATGGTTTGCTTGAGACACGCTAGAAATTTACTTGGCAAAATTCAAAAAGAAAAAATCCGAGCCTACGATTGAACCTAATGATTCTAAAAAAGAATCCATAAAAGAAGATCCAATTGATATTCCTGAAACCGAAAAATCTGAACCTATTTCAGAAACTCCTTCAGCAGATCCACCAGTAAATACAGCCGAAAAGAGTGAAAAAGATAAAAAATTAAATAAATTATTTTGGATGCGAGTTGTACTAGCTGTTATTGCTGGTACTGCAGCAACTTTCATCTTTGAGGACATTGAAGGTGAGGAAAGAAGATGGGCCTCTATTGCATTTATGATTATAGTATTTTTTGGAACAATTATAGTTGCAAAAGGAATGAAAATGCAATTACCATCATCAGATAGAAAGAAAATTGTAACACAAGCTATAGGAAGTTATATTTTCATGTACTTGTTTACTTGGATTCTAACTTATACGCTTGTTAATGCAGGGAGTGTATCAACTGGAATACCAACACCGTTTTCCTAATTTAGTTGAGGAAAGAATGTAATGTGGAATTATAAAACTCCGGGTATTCCTGATGAACAATTTGAACGAGCAGAAAAAGTTCCAATCACAAAAGAAGAAGTAAGAGTTATTCAAATTAGTAAGGCAAGACTAAAACCAGGACAGATTGTTTATGATGTTGGTTGTGGAAGTGGATCAATTTCAATTGAGGCAGCATTTCAGGTTGAATCGTCTGGTAAAGTATTAGCTATTGATTATGATGAAAATGCTATAGAATTAACTAAAAAAAATGCAGAAAAATTTCAAATCTCAAACATTATAACTATTTTTGGTAATGCTAAAGAAAAAATTTTAGAATTAGACCAAGCTGATGCAATTTTTATTGGAGGAACTGGTGGAGATACAAA